>JBPCNJ010000086.1:0-5065 GCA_051001375.1 Gemmatimonadaceae bacterium | reverse complement strand
GGCACGGCGTTTCCGCGGACGCGCAGTTCAACAATCTGTGGCAGACTGGCGGGCAGCTCATCGTGAGCACGCCCACCTACGACGCGCGGCTCACGCGCGGAGGTCCGCTCGTACGTATCCCCAACAGATTGGAGCAGCGCCTGTACGTCAACACCGATTCACGCTGGCCCGTTACAGCATCGTACTCACTGGCCCACGTGAGGGATCGATCCGGCGCATCGACGTTCACCAACTCTGTCACGCTCGATGGGCGTCCCACATCGTTCGTGCACGTGAGCTTCGGTCCCACGCTCACCGCGCAGAGAAGCACGGACCAGTATGTCAGGACGGTAACCGATCCACTCGCGACGTCCACGTTCGGCCGGCGGTACGTTTTCGCGAACCTGAGGCAGACGACACTGTCGCTGGATACGCGCGCGGACTGGACGTTCACGCCAACGCTGACGCTTCAGGTGTACGCACAACCGTTTGTATCGGCGGGCACATACTCATCGTTCAAACAGTTGCGCGCACCGCGCACATACGATTTCGATGTGTACGGATCCAATACGGGCACCATCACACCGACGAGCGCTGGCTACACAGTGGACCCGGACGGGGCGAGCGCCGCTCCGTCCTTCACACTCCGCAATCCAGACTTCAACGTGCGCAACCTGCACGGAGACGCCGTGCTGCGCTGGGAATACCGGCCGGGATCGGCGCTCTTCTTCGTGTGGCAGCAGGAGCGCAACGACTTCCAATCATACGGTGATTTCGCGCTGAGCCGCGACGCTGGCGCCGTGTTCCGCACGGTTCCGACCAACGTCTTTCTAGTGAAGCTGGCATACTGGTTCGGTAAGTAACGCTACGGACAACGCTACGGATTGTCGTCATCATCCCCGTTGTCGCCGCCGCCGGTCTCGTCGCCAACGCCGCGAGGGCGTACCACTCGCAGCACCTGACGGTGTGTCTCTCCGGCCGCGGTCATGGTGACGAGATAGTCCCCGGTGTCGACCATCGGTGGCTGCCGCCGGTCAGACGGTGGGTACAGGCTACCAGGCGTCCGCACGAGGTCCATGACTTCGCGAAGAAGATCGGAGTTGATCGGCGGCTCGTCGGTCGATTGCGCCGCGCGCCCTGTCGTGTCCTGTCGTGTGGTGTCGCTCTCGGTCGCCCCGCGTCCGGCTGGGTTCTGTACGGTCGCAACGGCACCTGTATCACGCGCAGTACCCCGCGCAGTATCGCGCTCAGCACCGCGGCGACTGCCGCTCCGGGGTGCCCGAGACTCTGCGGGCCGTGGGACAAAACGACCGCCTTGTGCAGCTCCACCGAACGAATTCCCGCCGAAGCCGCGGCCTCCGGTCAGTAGCTGCGTCCGGATGCGCGTCAGCTCATCACGTGAGGCTCCCGCGCTCGCCATTGAGTCAACCACCTCGTCGATCCGACGCGCGAACACTATGCTGTCGCGCCGCTGCGACGGCGACAACGCCACGGACTTGGGACGCAGCCGGAAATCCCAGTACACGCGGTTGATGCCCGCACGTGCGACGCTCGCGAGCGTGCGTAGCGTATCGCCCTTGCTATTCTGGACAACAAAGCGTACCGAGTCGCGCACGCCCGCCGGAAGCCGATACACCAGAGCCGCGCCGTACGGCACACTCGTACCGCTGAACGCTTGCTGCCCCGTGGCCTGACCTTCCATCGGCGGCTCGCCGAACTCGTACGCGGCAGTCGGCGCGAAGAAGCGCGCGCGGCCGCGGTCGGCAGTGGTGTCAGCCCACTGCTCCAGCGGAGCGATGTCGGTGATCCACACGCTCCGTCCGTGCGTCGCCGCGATCAGCTCGTGATCGCGCGGCTGAATGCGCAGGTCGCGCACGGGGACCGTCGGCAGCCCAGCCATGAAGCGCTGCCATGTCGCTCCGCGATCGGTCGACACGTACGCGCCCACGTCCGTTCCCACAAACAGTAGGTCGCGATTCACGGGATCTTCGCGAATGACGTGCACGTAATCAGGACCACCACTCGGCAGACCACGCGCGATTGATCGGAACGTGCGCCCCATGTCGGTGGTCACGAACAGGTACGGCGTGAAGTCGTTCTGTTTGTGGTTGTCAAACGCGACGTAGAACGTGGCGCTGTCATGCGACGACGGCTCGATGCGACGCACCTCTGATCCGCGCGGCACACCGTGCGCACGCCCGGTCAGGTTCTCCCATGTCGCACCGTCATTTCGCGTCAACCACAGGTTGCCGTCATCGGTTCCAGCGTACAGGATGCCAGGACGGAACGGCGACTCCGCCAGCGCCGTGGTCGTGCCATACGTCTCAGCACCGGTAGCGTCCTTGGTGATGCCGCCGGTGGTCGTGGTACTGATGTGAATTCGCGCCGTGTCCCGAGTGGACAGATCGGGCGATATGGGATACAGATGGTCGCCGCGATCGGTTGACTTCAGCACCCTGCTCCCGCCGATATACAACGTGCGCGGCGCATGGGCCGAGAGAAAGAAGGGTGTCTCCCAGTTGAAGCGAATGTCGGCGATGACGCTGTCCGAGACCTGCTTCGCCCGTATGGCCCCGATCCGTCGCGTGACTCCCGTCGGTGCCGGCAGCACGGTGTCTCCCCGAGCAACAACGATGGAATCCTCATACTGTCCGTAACGCTCGGCGTACGACGGCTTGCGCAGCTGCGTCCGCTCACCGGTGGCATAATCCAGGCGGCCGACCGCTCCACCCTGCGACTCGGCGTAGATCGCGTCGGAATCGGTGGGATCCTGCGCCGTGTAAAAGCCATCTCCGCCGCCGACGTTGAACCACATCGAGTTGGTGATACCGCCCTGGCGCCGCCGGCTCGGCCCGCACCACGATCCATTGTCCTGCAAGCCGCCGCACACACGGTACGGGATGGCCATGTCGTAGCTCACTTCATAGAACTGGCCCAGCGGCATGATGTTGAGAAAACTGTAGTTGCCACCCTTGTCCCACGTCTGCGACACACCGCCATCGTCACCGACGATAATGTGCGCTGGATCGTTCGGATCGATCCACATGGCATGATGGTCCACGTGAATCCCGATGGTTGCGTTGCGAACCGTCCTGCCACCATCATCGGAGAAGTTCACCGGGGTCGAGGACCAGTACACCCGATCTGGATTCTTTGAATCCACCCGTACCTGCGAGTAGTAGAACGGCCGCACATCGTGGTCATTCATTCGGGTCCACGTCGCACCAGCGTCATTGGAGCGGTACAACCCGTTCTGCAGTTTCTGACGTCCCTTCGCGCTCTTCGATCTCACCGGATTGCGCGCACTGTCGGCCTCCACCAGCGCGTACACGGTCCTTGGATTACTTGGCGCGATGGCTATGCCAATGCGCCCCTTCATCGTTGATGGAAAGCCGCCGCCGCGTATCTCACTCCATGTTGCGCCGGCATCGGTGGTCTTCCAGAGCGCGCTGCCCGGACCGCCGCTCTTCAGGAACCACGGTCCACGGACACGCTCCCAACTCGCCGCATATAACGTGTTCGGGTCCGATGGATCCATCGCGACGTCAACAAATCCCGCGTGATCACTCACGAACTTGGACAGCGCCCACGTTGTTCCGCCATCAGTGGTCTTGTACAGACCACGTTCCTTGTTCGATCCCCAGACGTGACCGAGTGCGGCGACGTAGGCGATGTTCGGGTTGGTAGGGTGCACCACGATGCGACCGATCTGCTGCGTCGCGCCAAGTCCCATGAACTTCCACGTCCGGGCGCCGTCGGTGGTCTTATAAACGCCGCCGCCTGGAGATATGGAGTTGCATGAGTCTTCCTCACCGGTCCCGGCGTACACGACGTTGGTATCCGAACGAGCTATCGCGATGTCGCCCATCGAGATGATGCCTTCGTGATCGAACACGGGCTGGAAAGTCGTGCCAGCATTGGTCGTCTTCCATATCCCGCCGGCGGCGGCCGCGACGTAGAACGTGCGCGACGGATACGGAATTCCCTCGACATCCGTGATTCGCCCGCCCATGTTGGCGGGCCCGATCGACCGCCATCGGAAGCCGGAGAGCACAGTCGAATCGACCGGTGCTGCCTGTGCTTGAGCCGGTGCTTGAGCCTGCGCTTGAGCCTGTGCTTGAGCGTTCGTTGCAGATAGAGAGAGCAGCGCCGCGGTGACGCAAACCAGCCGGGAGAATCGCATCTGTCCAGGGAAACGGGTTCAGCCGGTTGATATGCGCCGGCCTTCGCACTCTATCTTACGTCGCCGGAGGCAGTCGTGCTGGCGTCCATAGGTCCTGCGGACCACTCCGAGTATGTCACACATCGTTGTTGCCATATAACCATACGAGGGGTATGGTTTAGCATATGAAGACTACTCTCAATATAGATAATCAGGTAATGGCGCGACTGCGGCGGGAAGCGGCGCTGCAGGGAACAACGATGTCTGAGCTGGTGGAGACGGCGCTCAGGCGCCTGCTCAGTCAGAAACCCGAGGCGCGGGCATTGCCTCCGTTGCCGACCTTCCACGCTGGCCGAACCGGCGTGGACGTCGCGAACCGCGAAGCGCTCTACTCACTGATGGACGAAGGCTGAGTGTTCGTCGTTGACACCAACATCCTGATCTACGCCGCGAACGCCGATGCCGCGGAACACGCGACGTGCCGCGCGCAGCTGGAAGCGTGGCGCTCCCGCGCCGGGGTGTGGTACCTGACCTGGGGTATCTGCTACGAGTTTCTTCGCGTGGCGACGCACCCGCGCGTGCTCCAGCGTCCACTGTCGGCGAGAGATGCGTGGCACTTTCTACAGAGCGTACTGGCATCGCCCGGCGCCAGCCTGTTGGTTCCAACAGACCGTCACGCCGCGGTGCTGACAGAGCTGCTGGAGCGCGTGCCAGGCCTCGCCGGTAACCTCGTGCACGATGCGACGACCGTCACACTGATGTATGAACATGGCATTCGCCGCATCTACACGCACGACGCTGATTTCTATCGCTTCCCGGATATCGAGCCCTTAGATCCACTCGCCGTATAGGCTTCCGTCAAACCAGGAACTCCGGCCAACGCCGCTTCGCCCCGAGCGTGTAGGCCGAGTCAAGCGAGCCCTG
>JBPCNJ010000085.1:0-4091 GCA_051001375.1 Gemmatimonadaceae bacterium | reverse complement strand
GCTACGTCGTGAATGGCATGGTGGACTACGACAGGTTTAAACGGACGCCGGAGTTCGATACGTACTTGCAGCGCCTAGCTCAGTTCGATCCAAACACACTTCCGGAATCCGAGCGTCTGGCGTTCTGGATCAATGCATACAACGGGTACACGATCGAGCTGATCAACGAGCATAACGAGCGTGGTTCGATCCGTGACATCAACACGACGCTCGGCTTTCTGAAGCTACATGGGCCGTGGAGCGAGCCGCTGGCCGTCGTGGGGCAACGCCGCTACACGCTGGACGATATCGAGCAGCGGATCATTACAAGGGTGATTTCGGCGGCACAGATGCGGCGGTTGGACGTTTCATCGCACGGTTCTACCCGCCTGGCCCAGCCAGGGAGCTACTCGACAGCGGGGATTTCAAGCTCGTCGAGACTCCTTACGATTGGACTCTCAATAGCCAGGCCAATGCCGCGCGCCATCGGTAGCTCGGTCAAGTGATGATGCTCCAGGCGATGTTCCGATCGCTCGGGAAACTCGCCGCCATTGTCCGCACGCCGGTGCTCGCCGAGACGCGGGCACAGCTGAAGCAGAACTGGGCATCTCTTCCAGAGACGCTCCGGACCGGCCGCCAGATGTACGGCCGCCAAGGGAACGGCTGCGGCGCGACGATCGGAGCCATGCCGCGATGTGACTTCGCCTGCCGTGGACATCAACACCACGCAACGGGGTCGCACCGGCCTGGCCTACCGGCACGCGGTGGACGAGGTCGAGCTGAATCCTCTACGCGACGAGTTCGCGCACATGATTCCCCGCGCAAGGTATACGACCGGTATGCCGCTGCGTTGTGCAATGATGATGACGATCACACGCGACAACCTGGCCTTCGATCCAGGGCTGAAGCGACTATACGTCGCGTCTGAGTCGGGAACCGTATCCGTATTTGAGGAGCGTGGCAAGGACCTCGTGTTACTTGGGTCGGTGCATGCGCCGCATGCGCACTCGGTCGCCGTTGACCCGAGGACGCACCGTGTTTATCTCCCGTTGGAGAGCATCGGGGGCCGGCCGGTGCTGCGCATCATGGAGCCAGTCTCGCGGTAATCCCGCACGACTGCGAAGCCAGCATTACTCTTACGGCGCAACCGTGATGCCGGCCCCGAGATATACGCTCCGCCCGATCGCGGGAATGATCCCCGGTTGTTCGGAGATCGACCACAAGCAGCCTGGCATCTCCCTCGCACGAGACGAAGGCGAGCCGGTTCGGCGCATCAATGAGAAAGCCATGCGGATGACCGCACGGCACGGCGTAGCGAGCAATGAGGCGGTGCGTCGTTGGATCGATTGCCACGAGATCATTGCGAGTCTGCACGGCGACAAGAACTCGACGCGCGACCGGATCGTAGTGCGTGTTGCCTGCCTCGCCACCGAGTTCGATCGTCGCGTCGCGTACATCTCGCCGTGCATCGACCGCGACGTCCACGCCACCTGCCTCGTCGGAGACAAATATCTCCTGCACATCGGGCGCGTACGCGATGCCGTCCGGGAACCGAATGCCGCCAATGCGCCCGACTGTCTGGAGCGAGCTGTCATTGATGGCTGCAAGCTCATGCCGGCCGGCTACAGACACGTATACACGGTGCCGCTCGGGGACAGCCAGAACCCCCGTGGCACGAGGGAACCCAGGGAGGCTGCTCACCACCTGATTGGCGCGCGTGTCGAATACGAGTAGTCGCCCCGCACCCATTTGTGACACGTAAAGACGCCCGGAAGCTGTATCCAAACTCTGGTAATCGAAACGCCCAACGGGACCTGGAACGGCCACATCCGTGACGAGCTTCAGGGGAGCGCTGCTCGGACCGTCAGCCGACCACCCTCGCTCATGCAGGACAAATAGGCCGATCACAGCTGCGGCGGCCGTCAGCGCTAACTCAGGGATCTTCTTCATGTGATGGATGACTATCTATTGTTCTTCCCGCTCTAGAAAATGACGATAGAGCCCGTCGAAAATGGTCCCGCCGTTCTCGAGGCGTGCGGCGTCCTCGGTGTGGGCAAGCGCGATTCCATGGATCATGGACGCCACGCCCGCCGTCTCCTCTCGACCGAATCGCGACTCCTTGTAGTCGATGTCGTGCACGATTTCCGCCAGCGCGACCAGCCCGGGATCATTCAATTGAAAACGCTTGAGCAGAGTCTCGAAGGTACAATCGGATCCTTCGTGCGTGTACTCCGCCTCGAACATGTCGAATCGTAGCTCGCCAGGATGAGCCAGGTACCCCTTGGGCGCCACGAACTTGAAGCGTGCTTCAGGATCAATGAAGCGCCGGATCAACCAAGCGCTCGCGATCCGGTCCACGTGCACGCCGCGACGCGTCACCCACGTTCTTCCGCCAGATGCACTTCGAAGGCCGCTCTCACTGCTTGCTATGTGTCCTCCAGTCCCGCTCCCCGCTACCGTCTTCGTTGGTCGCAGCATCGCTTCGATCTCGGACAGCGCTGATTGTGCCGATTCCCGTTCTGGTGCCTCGAAAAAGTCAATGGCTTTCACCTCTGCCAGCCGGCGATTGAGCTTGACCAGCTCTGCCGCGACGTGCCTGCGTCGCTCACCGCTCTGCTCGTTTGACTCGAGCATTTCGATTACAAGACGCGCCTCTGTCGCTAGCTCTCTGTAATCGACATTGCGAACTGCGTCGAACAGTGCGCGTACTCCGTCATACCGTAGGCCGTCCATGAGCGAGGCCTCGCAAAGAGATGCCTCGCCGCCGCCCGCGGTGATCTCACGAAGCAGCCACTGGAAATCCTCGTAAGTGGCGTCGGTCTTCGGCAGAACATAAACCGAGTTCTTGATCGCAACCGCTCCGAGCCGTTGCAGTCGCCGGCCAATCTTCACCCGGAAATAGTCCGGCTTCGGCGGAATCGAATGGATGAGAAGCAGCCACGGGTTGACACACGTGTCAGCGTGCGCCGGCTCGGCTTCTGGCACCTTTCTAGCAGATGAAGCAGAATTCATATCCCAGTTGCGATATGCAAGTTCTGGACGAGCAGTACTACGCTCTGCCCTTGCTTAATAAGATGCCGACGACTGACGCGTGGCGTCGTTCGGCTCAATCCGATGGAGGAAGAATGCAGTTCGATCGTAATCATCTCGCCTCGGTAACCCGTGGCCTGTGCACCTTCGCAGCGTTGGCCGGAGCAATGATTCCTGGCGGCAATGGGCGATCTCGTGCTTACCGAAGATGAAGTGAACCCCGTGATGCTGAAGCTGCGCGAGGGAGGCGTGGGGCAGACGGCCGTCCACAACCACCTGCTGAATGAGTCGCCCAAGGTGATGTACATGCACATCATGGCACAGGGGGACCCGGTCAAGATCGCCTCAGCGATACGTGCGGCACTGTCGTTGAGCAGAACGCCGATGCAACCGGCGGCCACGCCGAGCGCTGGAGAGAAGGGAGATGCGGCCGGTTCAGGTGATAGTGCTAAGGCCGCGACACCGATCGACATTGATACAGCGACGATCTCGCGCACTCTGGGATACGCCGGCAAAGTAAGCAGCGGTGTGTATCAGGTCAACGTGCCACGTGCGGAGAAGATTCACGACCGCGGAATGGAAGTGCCACCGTCGATGGGAGTCGCGACAGGGATGAACTTCCAGCCGACGGGCGGCGGCAAGGCTGCTATTACCGGCGATTTCGTGCTCCTGGCGAGCGAGGTGAACCCGGTGATTGAAGCACTCCGGAGTAACGGGATCCAGGTCGAGGCGCTACATACCCACATGCTCACCGAGCAGCCCAAGCTCTACTTCATGCACTTCTGGGCTAACGACGACGCCGTCAAGCTCGCACGTGGTCTTCGGGCAGCGCTCGACAGGATGAACACCAAGAAAACAACGAGTTGAGGCGACGTCGGGTCAGCAGCGCACTGGTGCTTGCGCTCGGCCTTTCGGTAGCGAGACCCGCGCAGTCGCAGGCAGCTCCTGTTGCTGAGCAGTTGGACACGCCCGTCTGCTTCGGCTTCAGCTTCGGCGCGTGGAAGCCGGCTCTCGACTGGCACGCGGCCGGGCACGCGGTAGAACTCGACAGCGCACTGGTTCCACGAGCGGAC
This sequence comes from Gemmatimonadaceae bacterium, assembly GCA_051001375.1. Classification (GTDB taxonomy): domain Bacteria; phylum Gemmatimonadota; class Gemmatimonadetes; order Gemmatimonadales; family Gemmatimonadaceae; genus Fen-1247. The sequence goes on along the minus strand of JBPCNJ010000085.1, from coordinate 9 downwards.
GGTGGGCGC
>JBPCNJ010000084.1:0-9981 GCA_051001375.1 Gemmatimonadaceae bacterium | reverse complement strand
CGTTCATGCCGGTACCGTTCATGGCGCCAGTGGTGGTGCCGGCGGTGCCCATCATGCCCGTAGTGTCGGTAGCGGCAGTGTTAGCTTTTCCGCATGCGACGACCGCCGCTGCGGCACTGGCCAGGACTAGTGCTTTGTTGAGGGGGAGGCGCATTTGAAGCTCTCGAAAAAGGTTGAAGGTGCGGCGGGAGGCGACGTCTGCCGCTTCTGTAGGCCGAACCAGTGTTCCTACAGTGGCACAACAACCGCCAAGCCCCTCCTTCCGGCGCGAACACTCGTGTTTACAATCCGGATGCCGCGCCCATAGCATCCGCGTCAGCCGCTACCGCGGCCCTGGTTGATCATGGCTACGGTGCGAGAATTAGTATGTGGCGGGCAGGTGCCCTGCCATACATCCATTCGCCCGCACGCCGCGTACCGACTCCCCTGAACGCTCAGAACTCGCCGATGAAACCGATCTCGGGAGTCAGCTCGTGGCCCAGCTCATCCCGCACGCGGTTCTGCGCCAAGGCGATTAACTCACGCACGTCCCTGGCTGTAGCTCCACCAAGATTGACCATGATGTTGGCGTGGATGTGCGAGATCTGGGCGCCACCGATGCGATGCCCCTTGAGTCCCAACTGGTCCACCAGCCTGCCAGCGCCTATCCCCTCGATCTTGCGAAAGATCGAGCCCGCCGACGGATGGAACTGGAGCCAGGGATGACGCGCCCCGCGCCAGCTCAGGTTTTCCTGCATGATGCGGTGCATCACGGCCGGATCACGGTGCGACAACCGAAAGGTTACAGCCAGCGCCCAGTCCGCACGATGATGAAAGACCGAGTCGTCATAGCCAAACGCGAGGTAGTCCCGCCCGACCGTCTCTCGCACCCCGTCCGCGTTCAGGATATCGCACGATTCCACGACTTCCGCGATGAACATCGTCCGCTCCCTTTCGGGCGCTGGACTGAGAAAGTGCAGGTTCTGCCAGATCGCGCCGCCAACGGTGCTCGGGATTCCAACGTAGTGTTCCAGTCCAGACCATCCCCGCTCTACCGCTTCGGGAATGATGTCACCCATCACCACGCCGCTCTCGGCCCACAGTCGCCCGTCGTCATCGAAGTGGAAGTGGCGTGCGGCGTTGCGGATAACGAGTCCACGAAAGCCACGATCACCCACGAGAATGTTGGCGCCGAGGCCAAGGACGAAAAATGGGACGCCGATCTCCCGCGCGGCGGAAATGGCGAACGCCAGATCATCCGCCGAGGTCGCGGTGTAAAACAGATCCGCCGGACCGCCGATGCGGAAAGTGGTATACGGGCCGATCGGCTCGTTGCGCGCGAGCTTCGTGGGATCGAGCTGCGCGACCAGCGCACCATATAGTGTGGATGATGGTGCGTATCCTGCGACATCCTGCGCCGTATTCTGTTGGATCATAGCTTGATCATAGCTTTACGATTCTTTTTTGATGCCTTACGGTCAGGGCGACATGGCCCCATTCACCCTGAAATATACGGCGTCCGGGCCGCTCTCCCGGATCTGTGGTTCCACGCAACTGAGGAAGATGAAGATTAAAATCGCGCGCCGCGTACTGGCGCTAGTATCGCTCGTCGCTATTGCACCGATGACGCTACAGGCGCAGCGGGCGGAGCTGGAAAAGATCATCAAGCGGCGCGTACTCCCCAACGGTCTGGAAGTGATCGTTGTGGAGAATCACGGCGTCCCATTAGCGACGGTCGAGGTGAACGTGCGCAACGGCTCGTTCACCCAGACGCCGGAATACGCGGGGCTGGCGCACATGTACGAGCACATGTTTTTCCGCGCCAACGCCGCGTATCCACGCAGCGATCTGTATCTGGATCGCGCGGCACAACTCGGCGCCGTGTTCAACGGCACCACGCAGGAAGAGACTGTTAGCTACTATCTCACCGTTCCCACCGACTCCGTGCGCGGCGCGATTCAGTGGCTCACGCCGGCACTTCGCTCGCCGCTGTTCCTGGAGAACGAGCTGTCGGTGGAGCGACAGGTTGTGATCGGTGAGTACGACCGGAACGAGTCCAGTCCATTCTTCCAGCTCCAGCGACAGATGGACACGAAGTTGTATCCTGGGAACTACTCGCGCAAAAACGTCATCGGCGATCGGCAGGTGGTAGCGACCACCACGCCGGAGAAGATGCGCTTCATCCAGCACAAGTACTACATCCCGAACAACTCGGTCCTGATCGTGGCCGGCGACGTCAAGCCGGACAGCATCTTTGCCGCCGCCGCCGAACAGTTGGGAAGCTGGAAGCGCGGCCCCGATCCGTTCGCGACAGATCCAATTCCGGACATTCCAGCGCTAACATCGAGCGATGCCGTAATAGCGGAGGCGCCGGTAAACGCGGTGACGGTGCTACTGCAGTGGCAAGGGCCAAGTATTGGTAAGGATCCCAAATCGACGTACGATGCTGATGTTTTCTCCGATCTGCTGAACGACCCACGTTCGCGTTTCCAGCAACGTCTGGTTGATTCCGGATTGTGGCAGAGCGTCGGTGTGAACTACTACACGTTGAATCATACCGGTCCGATCAGTGTCAGCGGCCAGACGTCGCCGGAGAAGCTGCGTCAGGCACTCGCCGCGCTCAATGCTGAAATAGCGAAGGTGGACGATGCAGGCTACTTCGATCCGGAAGAGTTGGAGGCCGCCAAGCAGCATCGCGCCGTAACTTCCGCCTTTGATCGCGAGCGAGCATCCGGCTTCGCGCACACACTCGGGTTCTGGTGGAGCGTCGCCAGCCTGGAATATTACATGGGATACGTTGACAACATGGCACAGCAGAATATCGGCGACATGCGCGCGTACGCCGATAAGTACATCGTAGGCAAGCCGCACATCACGGGCGTTCTGATATCGCCGGAAGCACGGCAGCAGATCAAGCTCACGCAGGCAGATCTCCTCGGGGCCGCAAAGTGATAACGCTGACGACGCTGACAACGGTGATGATGCGCCAATTCCCTCTGCTCGCCGCGGCGCTGTGCGCGGCCAGCGTATCGACCGTGGCACAGACAACAACTGCACAGCCGACGCAGCGAGCGCAGCCTGCGACCACAACCTCCGATACACTCACGTCCAGCTTCAACGTCGACGGAATCCCCGTAATCTTGCGCCGCAATACGTCCAACAACGTGGTTGCGGCGAACGTGTATCTACTGGGCGGCGTGAGGCAGGTCACAAGCGCGAACGCCGGCATCGAGCCGTTTCTGCTGTCGGTGTCAGAGCGCGGCACGCTCAACTATCCCAAGGCTATTCTGCGACGCAAGGTGTCACTGCTTGGGAGTGACTACGTGGTTGCGCCGTCGGTGGATTGGACCCTATTCGGAACGCGCACAATTACGTCAGTGCTCGATTCGACGTGGGCAATCTTCGCCGACCGGCTCATGCGACCCGCACTCCAACCCGCTGAGGTGGAGCTTGTTCGCGCCCAGGCGCTCTCGGCTGTACGCCAGGAACGCGACGACCCGGACCAACTCGTGTCCGATCTGGCCGACAGCGTTGCGTTTGCGGGGCACCCGTACGCCATAGCGGTGACCGGAACTGAAGCATCGCTACGAGCGATTACCGCCGCTGATCTTCGCGCGTATGAGCAGTCCCAGATCGTGAAGTCTCGGATGCTCGTCGTTGTGGTGGGGAACGTTACACGCTCTCATCTGGAGTCGCTGATCCACCAGACGCTGGGAAAGCTTCCGCAAGGGACGTACAAGTGGACGTTACCAGCTCCGATGCCCGTGACACCAACCTCCTCAGTACTGGTCCAGCGCAGCCTGCCGACCAACTACATACTTGGCTACTTCGCTGGTCCGCCCGCATCATCGCCGGAATACACGGCGTTGCGCGTTGCGTCGACCGTGCTCACCGGGCAGATGTTCGCCGAGATCCGCGGTCGTCAGAATCTGACGTATGATGTGCACTCACCGTTTCTGGAGCGCGCGGCGAGCGCGTCGGGGTTGTACGTGACGACTGTTGCGCCCGATACCACGCTCAAGCTGATGCGCTCCTTTACCAACCAGCTCAAGGTGGAAACCGTCACCGATGAGGGGCTGGACCGATTGGAGCTGCAGTTCATCACACAGTACTTTCTCGACAACGAGACGAACGGATCCCAGGCCGACTTCCTGGCCCGCTCGCAACTGTATCAGGGCGACTACCAACACGCGGCGCGATTCGTATCAGAGCTGAAATCGGTAACACCCCAGGCGGTCCGCGACGCAGCGCGGAGGTATGCGAAGAACTTCCACTGGGCGTATGTGGGCGACACGAGCAAGGTGAATCGACACTTACTGGAGAGCTTCTGATGGAAGGGCCGGCTTCTGAAATAGGTTCTGAGGTGGTGTCCGAGGGAGCACCAGTGCTCACCATTCGGCGGATCGGCCCCGCTGACAATGCAGCCATGGCTGACGTGATCCGCACCGTCATGACCGAGTTCGGCGCGTGCGGCGAAGGCTACTCCATCAACGACGCCGAAGTGGACCACATGTACGAGGCGTACAGCGGGCCACGCGCTGGCTACTTCGTCCTCGTCACCAATGGCGACAGGGTAGTGGGTGGTGGTGGTGTCGCACCACTGGAAAACGGTGAAGACAGCGTGTGCGAACTTAAAAAGATGTACTTCCTACCCGAAGCACGCGGCGCGGGCACCGGTCGAGTCATGCTCCAGCGCTGCCTCGACCTCGCTCGCGAGTTGGGATTTCGCCAGTGCTATCTGGAGACCCTCGGGTCGATGCGTCAGGCCCAGCGGTTGTACGAACGGAGCGGCTTCCGTCGCCTTGACGGCCCGATAGGTGACACGGGCCATCACCGCTGCGATGTGTGGTATGTGTTGGACCTCTAGGTAGAGCCGGCCTTCATGTCGCGCGCTTGGCCAACACGCCCCTCACGTCATCCAGTGTCACGCCCTCGGCTGTGAGCGCTACCAATACATGGTACATGAGATCGGCTGCTTCCTCGGAAGCACGCTCGGTATCAACATCGGCGAGCGCTACAAGCAGCTCCGCCGTCTCCTCTCCCAACTTCTTGAGCCGAAGATTGCGGTCTTGCAGCAGTCGCCGAGTGTAGCTCGCTCCATCCTGTGAATCCTGCACGCGCGATTCGATCACGGCGGCAAGCACCGTCAGTGCATCACCGTTGTTCGCATTGTCAAAGCACGACGTTGTACCATTGTGACATGCAGGCCCGGCCGGATTCACGCGCGCAAGGATTGCGTCACCGTCACAGTCGCGCGTGAGCGACACGACGCGCTGAATGTTGCCGCTTGTTCCACCTTTGTGCCACAGGCCACGCGTTCGCGAGCGATAGTGCATCTCACCCGTTTGGATCGTTCGGTCAAACGCCTCGCGGTCCATGTGCGCGACCATCAGCACCGCCCCGGTCACGGCATCCTGCGCCACCACGGTCACAAGACCACCGCCTTTAGCGAAGTCGAGCTCCCCGTTCATCGTGGGGGAATCAGAATATCTCGAACCTGCGCACTGAGCGTCGCGTTGGTCGCGATGATGTCGCCCCCGAACACGGTGGGCTCCCCCATCCAGTCGGTAAAGACGCCACCAGCTTCGGTGATGATTGGATACAGCGCGGCGGCATCCCATGGCGATACCACGTCGTCAGCCATCACATCAGCGCGTCCGGTTGCAACGAGAAGGTAGCCGTAGCAGTCACCCCACGTCCGTACCACGCCTGCACTGGACGCAAGCTCGCGCCACGCGTGCGCGCGCTCCTCGCGGCCGATGAATGTATCGTCAGTCACGAGTACCGTGGCCGACGCAAGGTCGCTCTGAGACGAGACACTACACCGCGCTCCGTTCCAGAAGCAGCCCTCGCCGAGTGCTGCCACGACCGTCTCCGATACAGCGGGAAAATACGCACACCCAGCCAACATTGAGTCCCCTTCCGTGACGGCAATGAGTGTCCCCCAAAGCGGGACGGTGCGGATAAAGCTCTTGGTGCCGTCGATCGGATCTATGATCCAGCGGCGCTTGGCGTTGGGGCGAACATCGCCAAACTCCTCCCCAAGAATTCCATCATCCGGGAAACGCTGCTCGATCCACGCGCGAGCCCTCTCTTCGGCGCCACGATCGGCAACGGTCACGGGAGAGCCGTCGGTCTTAATCTCGACCGCTACGTTTCGGCCGTATTGCGACATGGCGAAGTCACCAGCCAGCTTTGCGACTTCGGCAACCGCCTGTAGATAGTGTTCGCTCATGCAGCCTCGCGTATGGGCATCATCGCGTCACGCATTCCCGATTTTATTTCCCCGATTGTTGTCACGCCATCGTGCAGAATACCAGCGACGAGGGCCGCATCGGCATGCCCGGACCTGATCACTTCGACGACATGTTCCGCGGCGCCAGCTCCTCCGGATGCGATCACGGGTACCGTCACCGCATCGGCAACCGCGCGTGTCAGTTCCAGATCGTAGCCGCCACGCGCGCCATCCCGATCAATGCTGGTCAGAAGAATCTCTCCGGCCCCGAGCCGTACACACTCGCGTGCCCACTCAACCGCGCGTAGCTCGGTGGCCGCGCGTCCGCCGTGGGTAAAAACGCGCCACTCGTTGGCGACGAGCCTTGCGTCGATGCTCGCCACCACGCACTGTGACCCGAACAGATCAGCAGCCTCGCTCAGTGTTTCCGGGCGCGCAACTGCCGCGGAATTGAGACTCACCTTATCCGCGCCCGCACGAAGAACGCGTGCAACATCTTCAACGCTCCGCACTCCACCGCCAATCGTCAGCGGAATAAACAACCGCTCGGCGGTGCGTCGCGCCATGTCGAGCAACGTCCCGCGCTCTTCACTGGTGGCCGAGATGTCGAGAAAGATTACCTCGTCAGCTCCCGCCTGCTCGTATCGTGCCGCCAGTTCAACCGGGTCGCCGACATCGCGCAAGTTCACGAACTGCGTCCCTTTCACCACTCGTCCGCCCTTGACGTCGAGACATACGATAAGCCGACGCGTGAGCACTACTTCACCTCGAGCGAGACGGGACCCTTGGTGCTGAACACCGCGCCGCCGATATCTTCTCGCATGGCGTCTCGCAGTGCCAGGCCGAGCGCCTTGAATCCGGCCTCTACGATGTGGTGCCGATCCGTGCCGCGCAGCACACGCAGATGGATCGTTGCCCGCGCATTGTCGGCAAAGGAGCGCATCCAGTGATCGTACAGCTTGCTCGGTAACGGCCCGCGATAGTAAGGACGGCCACCCATGTCGATGCACGCCTGCACCAGCGCCTCGTCCATTGGAATGGTCCTCTCACCATATCGTGCGGCCGACGGGCTGATGACCTCAGCCACAGCGGTACCCGTCGCGATCGCCACATCCTCGATGATGTGATGCTTGAGATCACCCTGGGCGCGAAGTGCGATGTCCAGTCCAGCGTACCGCGCGAATGTAACCATCATGTGGTCGAGAAACGGGATGCCGGTCGTGATTTCGCCCTTTCCTTCCCCGCGCTCGACTTCCAGTCGGATCTGTGTCTCACGCGTCACACGTTCCACCACGCTCCTCATCGTCCATTCCTCATGCTTGCCACTCCGTGAACTCCTCAGCCACGGCGCGTGCGTCCAGTGCGCCGGTGTAGAGCGCCATCCCTATGACGACCGATTCAACACCGGTGTCGGCCAGCGCGCGCAGGTCTCCGATCGTGCCGATGCCGCCACTGGCGCACACGGGATGGTCGCTCTCTTCTGCCACATCTTCCATGAGCGGCAGATCGGTCCCTTCCATGCGACCTTCCTTGTGCACGGCTGTAACCATGATGCCAGCGAGTGGTAACGCGTTGAAGTCGCTCACCAGATCGCGAATGTGTCGCTTGCTCAACTGTCCCCAACCATGTGTCACGACGCACCGGTCGATCACGTCTGCCGCGACGATGATGCTGCCCGGGAAAGCTTCAGCAACATCGGCCAACCAATTGGGATTCTCCACCGCGCGCGTGCCGAGCACTATGCGCTGAGCGCCAGAATCGAGCAGCGCTTCGATGCGCTCGATGTCACGAATGCCGCCGCCGACCTGCGCTTCCAGCTCTGTAGCGCGAAGTATGTCACGAACCACCTCGTCGTTGCTTCCCCGCCCCGTCGCGGCGTCTAGATCCACAACGTGCAGTCTGGTGAAGCCCGCGTATTCCCACCTGCGTGCTACTCCTGGCGGATCGTCCAGCCGGATCTGCTCCGCATCGTACGAGCCTCCAACGAGCTGTACGCACGCGCCCTCACGTAGATCGATCGCCGGAATCGCAATCATCGCGTAACTCCTCGCACCACTCCTCGCATCACTCCACGGACAAAATCGCGCACGAAGCGCACGCCGGCCATCGAACTCTTCTCAGGGTGGAACTGAACCCCGATCGCATTTGAGATCGAAACAGCGGATGCAAAACGATCTCGTTCGTGGGTGGTGTACGCAACGATCACACTCTCATCCTCGGGCTCACAAACGTAGCTGTTCGCAAAGTACGCAATTTCAGGAAGCGCATCGTCCATGGTATCAACACCGTTCCAGCCAATCTGCGGTACGCGCCGCGCGTTGAGCCTGCGAACGCGCCCAGGAATTACGCCAAGCCCGTACCCTGGCCCTTCCTCGCTCGTGTCGAACAGGAGCTGCATACCGAGGCAGATGCCAAGCGTTGGCAAACCCGCGACAATTGCGTCCCGCATGGCGTCGCGCCCGCTCTCCAACCGCTCGGCGGCATTGCTGAACGCACCGACGCCGGGCAGGATCAGCGCATCCGTATCGATTGCAGCCACAGGATCTGGCTCCAGTCGCACGTTGACACCGTCTCCAGTATCAAGTGCCTTCGCCAGCGAGTGCAGGTTGCCGGCGCCGTAATCAAAGATCGTGATGGTGGTCATGCGAGCGCCTCGTCCAGAACCGTGCGCAGTGTCGCAACGCAATCGTCCATGAGATGCGACGGACCAATGGATATGCGCAGCGCGTCACCGATGCGCGGCAGTCCGGTGAACGGTCGCACCGCGACTCCACGCTCCCGCATGCGCCGATCGACCCCGGCCGCGTCAGGTACCGGAACGAGCACGAAGTTGGCATCACTCGGAAGTGGGTCCAGCCCCATCGTACGCAGCGTGTCGACCAGTCGATCGCGGTTCACAATGGCCTCGCGCACGCGATCGGTCACCCAGGCGCGGTCCTCGGTGAGCGCAGCGACAGCCGCGGTCTGAGCGATACCGTTGACCTTGTACGGTCCGCGCGACTTCTCCACCTCCGCGATCATTGCGGGGTCACCAACGGCGTACCCAACGCGCAGTCCCGCCAGTCCGAACGCCTTGGAAAGTGTGCGACTGATAATCACGCGCGACGATCTGCCAATGAGATCCACGCAGTCGCGTGACGCGAATTCCGCGTACGCTTCGTCGATGATGACGATGCCGCGCACGCCATCAACGATGCGTTCGACAGCCGCGCGTGAGAACGAAGTGCCAGTTGGATTGTTTGGTGTACAGAGATACGTAATCCTTGCGTCGGCGGCGATGAAGGCATCAACGTCCGCGTCGTGTTCCGCGGTGAGCGGTATTGCAACTCCGGTCAACCCGTTCATCTGCGCAAAGATCGGAATCATCGCGAACGATGGCTCCGGGTAAGCCACCGTATCGCCCGGCTCGCCAAATGCGCGAATGGCCGAGTCGAGGACGTCGTCCGAGCCACATCCCGTGACGATCATGTCCGGCGATACGCCGATGTAGTCCGCGATGGCGCTCTTCACATCCGCTGCGTACAATGCCGGATACCGTGTCACCGTAGCGGAAGCCGCGTCATGGATGGCGCGCGAAGCAGCCGGAGGCACGCCCCAGAGATTGGTGTTATCACTCAGGTCAAGAGCGGCTGGATCTCTGTTCGGCGCGTACAGTGAGATCGCTCGATAGCTGTCTCGGGCAATGTCCAGAGCGGTTCGATCTGGGGTTTGATCCGCGCGTGAAGACATTGTCGAAGTGGTCGCGCTCATCGTCCGTTACCCTCGCC
>JBPCNJ010000083.1:0-3316 GCA_051001375.1 Gemmatimonadaceae bacterium | reverse complement strand
GTCATACCGTATTCGTTCCGCATTGGATCGCGTTGGATTGCGGCGCATGGCGGGTTTGTACAGCGATTTACCTCTGCGGGCGACCGCCGGTCGCCCCTACATCGTGGTTTCGGATACAATCGTAATTCCACCACACGGTGGTTTCGGGGTATCATCCGCCATGCACACGCTCTACATCTTCTCGCGCGTGCTCCCGTTCATTCTGTCGTTCCGGCGCGACGTCCGGCGCTGGATTGTAATCGGGGGCCCGGTGCGGCGCTCTCCGGCATTTCACGCACGTCGGGCGAGTGCTCTCGTCAGCACCATTGCCACTTTGGGCCCCAGCTTCGTCAAGATAGCCCAGGTTTTCGCCGGACGTGCTGATCTGCTGCCCGAGCCGTACCTGAGTGCCATCAGCACGCTTACCGATCGGGTGCCGCCGGTTCCAGTCGCACAGATCGAGCGCGTAATCGAAGAGGCATACGGGCGACCCGTACGCGAAGTCTTTCAGGACTGGAATCCCGTTCCGCTCGCCGCGGCCTCGCTCGGCCAGGTCCACCGGGCCCGCTATCTGGACGTCGATGTCGTCGTCAAAGTCTTGCGACCCGGCATCGAGCAAAAGGTCGATGCCGATGTGCGCGCATCGTCCAGAATTCTTGAAATCGCCGAGCGCTATTTCCCCAACCCACACGTGCGCGGTCTGCGAGCGATCGTTGGCGAATTCGCCAATAGGATCGGCGATGAGATGGACTTCAGGAAGGAGGCTGCGTACGCCGAGGACATCCGCGCAAACTTCGCGTACAACACAAACGTCGCGGTGCCGATCGTCTTCGACGAGCTAACTCGGCAGCGCGTGCTTGTGCTCGAGTACATGGCGGGCACGCGCATCGATGCACTGGGACCGCTCATCGCCGACGGCCGACTGGATCCCGAGGATCTGGTGCGCAAGGTGATGCAGTTATACGTGCAGATGATGCTGGTCGACGGCCTGTTCCACGCCGACCCGCACCCGGGCAACCTGTTGTGGGGCGACAACGGCCGGATCGTGCTGCTCGATTTTGGGCTCGTTGTTCGAGTCCCGCAAGCGACCAGGCTCGCCCTGGTGCGGACCGTGTTCGCGGCGATTAAACGCGACCCGGAGGGTGTCGTCGATGGCTTCTACGCTCTGGGCCTGGTGCAGCCGGAGGTGGATCGTGAAGTCATTGTGCGTCTGGTCCAGACGCTGCTCGGAATAGCATTCGAGCGGACCACCGCGCAGGAGCGAATCGACTTTGTAAATCGCGAGCTGTTGGCCAACCAGGTGCTCGAAACGATTTACGACTTCCCCGTGGTGCTACCGTCGGACATGGTCTACTTTGCGCGAACGGCGGCGTTGATCGAAGGACTTGGCGTGCGCTACGACGCTCGCTTTAACGTGCTCACCGTTGTCGCACCCATCGCTCTGAGCATGCGCCGAGAGATACTGGGATCTCTGGGTCAGCTCCCGGCGGGCACCGTTCCAACGCCGGTTCAAGCGGTCGCTGGACTGGTGCGCGCAGCGGGCGGAGTCTTCACGCGCGCCGCGCGCGAGCTCAGCACAATCGCGATGGAAGCGATAGCCAATGTCCAACCGGCCCAGGACACGCGCTCCGCCCAGTCCAGGTCCACAAGCGTTCGCCACCCCAGCAACGGCGCGGTGAACGCGAGCGACACTATTGAGCGGCCCGGGTTGGGAGTGTCGCGCAAGTAGACGCGGGCCGCATGTCTTCCTTCGACGCGTATCGTGTTCTGGATGGCCGCATCGAGCTGAGCGGGAGATAACGCGCGCCAGCCAGGGATATGCATCACCGTCCATCCAACCGCGGTGCTGCCCCATCCGTGGTTATCGGAGCCCGCTACCAGCGCGAGGTTGAGACTGTCGGCGAGGTGGAGAATGGCGCGCTCGTCGTGCTGCACCATATTGATGCCCTTGGGTGCCCCATCTGACAGCTCCAAGGCGCGCACGCGCGCCACGCCGTTTACCTCATTCTGGGGCAGCGTCCTCACGTTGCCCGGAATCGTGAGCACCAGGAGTGGTGCCCGCGCGCTATGGCCCAGCGGAGTCGCGGCGGGATCGTGCCACTCGCCATTCGCGTCGATCGCAGCTCGCGTGTCGATCCCGATGGCAACTATGTGCTCATGGTGATCGCGTAACTCGATCGCCGGGAGCAGCACCGTTTCGCCCGCATCCCGCTGCGCGTTAGCCGAAAGGCCTACGAGTGCGCCTGTGATCGTCTTGTGATCAGACACATAGGCGGCCTCAAACCCGGCGCTGGTGTGCCACGCGCGGTTCCGCTCGGCGGTGAACCACTGGCGCCCATCCCAGGAGTGATTGGTGTGGCTGTGAAAATCGACCACCACGTCGTCGCGATTCTGCATCTGGAGCGCAGCCATGGGCCTTGGGACTACTGCCCCGGCCGCGTAGACTACAATCCAGATAAGCAGCACCGCGAGCGCTACGCCCAGCTCACGCAGTGGCGCCGTCCCGCGCCGTCGTGCACGTATCACACGCCAGGTCAGGAAGCAGAGCAGCAACAATGCAAACACGGCGGCATGTTGTCGCAACGACAGCAGCGTTAACGCATCCAGCACCGTACATATAGGAGCCAGGACAGTGTATGCCAGCGGCTGCACCAGCCTTGCATCCGTTACGGCGCCGTGCGATTCGGCGTTGACGATCGGTGTCGCGGTGGCGAAAGCGGTGGCAATCAGAGAGCCGCAGGTGCCTGCGCAGATGGCCAGCGGGGCGCGCGAGAGGGCTCGTCGGGTGTTCACTCGCGATGAATCTATGCGCCGGCGACCCATGCACTGATTGCCTGGTTTAAATTCCCTGAAACGTTCGCACCGAGGATCTCATGAGACGCTTGTTCGCATCCATCGCACTTACCGCCGCCGTGCTCGCACCGGCTGCTGCCTCCGCCCAGCAAGGCGGCGCTTCCCAGACGCCGCTGGTTTCGCTTGCGGCATCACCTTCCACACCGCAGCACAGTGCCGCTTTCGCGCCCGCTCCGTCCGTTACGACTTCTGTGGCTGCCCCGACTGCACCCGACGCCATGATCCATGCTGACGTGGCCGGCATCAATACGACCAGTAAAACCGATGCCCCGCTCGTGATGTCGGCACCCCAGAGCGGTCTGCATCAGGGCGAGGGAGTCGCTCTGATGGCCGTGGGTGGCGCCGGGCTCGTGGCCGGCCTCCTGATCGGCAACAGCGCCGGGACCGCGGTAGCGATTGGCGGCCTCGCTGTGGGGCTGTACGGTCTGTACCAGTACGTGCGGTAGTACGCAACGAGCGGTGAAAACAGTAGGGGGGCTGGAGG
>JBPCNJ010000082.1:0-12971 GCA_051001375.1 Gemmatimonadaceae bacterium | reverse complement strand
GTGGCCGGCGAGACCTTCGCGATTCCGTTCACGCACGTGCAGGAGACCCTTGAGCTGGAACCGCCCGCAACGGTCTTCGACGACGGGCAGTGGCACGAGGCGAGCATCAACGATGACCGTGTACCGGTGGTTCTGCTTCGTCACCACTTCGGCGTTCCCGCTCGCTTCGCCGCGCGCATGAAGAGCGTGACAGTAACGGCCCGCGGACGCCGCGCCGCGCTCATCGTAGACGACTTCCTCGGGCAGCAGGACGTTGTCGTGAAGCAGTTCGATTCACCCAGAGGAAACACGGTGAGTTTCGCAGGCGCCACGGTCCTGAGCGACGGGTCTCCGGCGCTGATAATCGATGTCAATAGCTTGATCTAGGAAATTCGATGACTATGACGGATGTGAAGGACCTGACGGAGGTACAGCGCGACGCGTTGCGCGAGGTGGCCAATATTGGGGCCGGCCACGCGGCGACTGCGCTGTCGCTCATGACCGATACCAAGATCATGATCAGCGTTCCCACGATCACGATCTCGGCGCTCGAAGAACTGGCGCCGCTGATCGCCGCTCCGGAAGACTCCGTTGCGCTGGTGCCGATGGAGATGAGCGGCGGACTCAACGGTCACACGATTCTGGCCTTCCCCATCGCCACGGCCCATCGTCTTGCCGCGCTGATGCTTCATAGGGACGTGATCATGTCGCCCTTGTTGACGGAGCTGGAGGCCTCGGCAGTCACCGAAGCCGGCAACATACTGGCTGGCGCGTACATGACGGGCCTGAGCGAGTTCATGCGCATGACACTGCTCCCCTCTCCGCCGTCGCTGAGGGTGGGATCGGCGCGCGAGGTGCTCGCAGCTGCGGCCGCCAAAACCGGGCACCGGGGTGGGCTGGTATTCTGCGTGGAGACCCAATTCATGATCGGGAATTCCGGAAGCTCCCTTCCGGGTTATTTTCTGTTGCTGCCCGACCCCGCTTCGCTTGGCGCAATGCTGGCGGCTGTTAGTGTCGGCTGAGTTCGGCGCGGTCCAAACTGAGTAGCTCTGAGTAGCGATGCCTGATCAGGATATGCCAGAGTACGACGATTTTCTCTCGGACCTACAGGCCGTGGTTGCCGAGCGCGTCGAGGAGCTGCGCGCCCGCCAGAGCGCGGAAAGCCCCGCAGCGTTCAGGGACGACGAGAAGGTCGTACGTGACTGGCCCGAGATGGGCGGTCGCGTGATGGAGGAGGTGCGCTGATGGCAATCCGCGGTAGCCTCACCGAGGCAAGCCTCCCGGACGTGCTCCAACTCCTCTCGATGGGCAAGAAGACCGGCTGCCTTGGGCTGACGTACGCCAACAATTTCGGGTACATCTATTTTTCTGATGGCTCGATTTCGCATGCGTCAATAGTCAACCGGTCCCTGAGCACCGAGGAGGCTGTTTATCTCCTGTTCACATGGGCGCAAGGAACGTTCAATTTCGAGCCCGGCGCGACGCCCGATGAAGGCGTGGACATGCACTGCATCGATCCGCAGTCGCTGCTATTGGAAGGAGCGCGACGCATGGATGAGTGGGCGCTCATCGCGAAAAAGATTCCCACCTTCGACATCGTGTACGCCCTGGATCGGCACAAGCTTCTCGCCGAAGAGCACGAGCTGGCGCCGGAAGTGCAGACCCTGCTACCGCTCATTGACGGCCAGCGCGATGTGAGCGCGCTGATCAGTGACTCGAGGCTCGGCGAGTTCATGACCGCGAAGGCGCTGTACGGACTCGTGACCACCGGCTATGTCGTGCGCGTTGGAGTGAGCACGCGCACGGTCCGCTCCTTCAAGCCCGACGACAAGGTCACTGAGCACCGGAACCTGGGCGTCGCGTTCTACAAGACCGGAATGTACGAGGAGGCAGAGCGCGAGTTCCGTCGCGTTGATGCGCTTCGTCCGGACGACGCTGAGGCATCCTTTTATGTCGGTCTTGTGGCGCTCCGGCAAGGGCAGTGGGCAGCCGCGGCAAAGGCGTTCGAAGGGCACATTGCGCAGCAGCAAGCACCGCGCGCCGCGGTCTTCGTCAATCTGGCGTATGTGTACGAAAAGATGGGCGAGCTCGCTCGTGCGCGTGCTGCGATCACGCAGGCTCTCTCGCACGGTGGCCGCGGCGACCCGGTCGTTCAGACGAATGCCGCCGCGCTTGCGGTAGCGGCGGGCGACTACGAATCGGCCGACACCTCGCTGGCGAGTGCGCGTACGCTGTGGGGAACGCGCCGGCCGCCACCCGTTTGGTTTCACTATGCGGGACTGGCGGCCGCGTTCGTGAACGATCTGGACCGCGCGATCGCGCTTCTGGGCGAGGCGGTTCAGGTGTACCCATCACACGCGGTGCTGTGGAATAATCTGGCCGTCGCGTATGAGGCACGAGGTGATTTTGGCACCGCGGTCCGCACCGCTGAACGTGGACTGATGGAAGACCCAACGCTGCCACAGTTGCATCGGAACTTCGCCGACTCACTGCAACGTGACGGGCGCTTCGACGAGGCGCAGGAAGCATACCGCCGCGCGCATACGTTGGACTCGCTGTGAGCGAGCCCGAAACCGCAGCGGACGAGTTCAGAGTGCTCGCGGACAAAATCACTCAGGAGACTTCGTTCCGGTGCGCCAGCTACAAGGACAAATGTCTTCGGCGCCGAATTGCCGTGCGTATGAGAGCACGCGGGGCTGAGTCGTTCTCAGCATATGTCCTGGTACTCGATTCCGATCGGCGCGAGTACGATCGCCTGCTCGATGCGCTTACAGTCAACGTCACGAAGTTCTTTCGAAACCCAAGCACTTTCGACGCACTCGCGGCATCGGTGGTTCCGCAACTGTGGCAAACCGAGGGGCGCATATCTGTGTGGAGCGCTGGAAGCTCGTCAGGCGAGGAGGCATTTTCTCTGGCCGCGTTGTTCTACGAGCACGCGCTGGCACTCGGCGAACTCGATCGCCTGGCTAGAGTGACCGTCATAGGCAGCGATATTGATAGAGCGTCGCTGGCTGCCGCTGAGAAAGCGCGCTACGCCGCGGCCTCGTTCGCAGACACACCTACGCACCTGCTCGACGCGCTCTTTCCCGCTGTAGGTGATTCGCGCACCGTGATCGAGCCAGTCCGCTCTCTGGTGCGGTTTGAGCGCCGCGACATTCTGCGGGAGCCGCCGCCCGCCGCATCGTATGACCTCATCGCCTGCCGCAACGTCATCATATATCTCGACCGTGAAGCGCAGGAGGAGCTGCTGTGTTCGTTTCACCGCGCGTTGCGTCCCGGCGGCTTTCTCGTGATGGGGCGCGTTGAGACGTTATTGGGAAAGCCGCGCCAACTCTTCGGCACGGTTGACGTCCGCGAGCGCATTTTTCGGAAGGCGCGATGACGACGCCGCAGTCTGCGGAATGCTCCGTCCTGGTAGTAGACGACAGTGCATTCATGCGCAAGTTGATCGGCGACATCATCACCGCGCAACCCGGCTTCTATGTGGCTGGCTATGCGCGCGACGGCATGGACGCGCTCGCGAAGATCGATACCTTGAACCCCGACATTGTCACGCTCGATCTGGAGATGCCGCACCTTGATGGCATGCGCACGCTGGAGCGGATCATGTCTGACGCGCCGCGGCCAGTGATCGTCCTGAGCGCGGGTGGAGAGCAGTTCGGTGATGCCACGATCCGTGCTCTGGAACTCGGCGCCATCGACTTCGTGAGGAAGCCAGCGGGACCGATCAGCCTTGACCTCGGCCCCGCGACCGCGCAGCTGGTGAGCGCGCTTGTTGCCGCGAGCGGCACTCGCAAGCCAATCGCGCTTCCCCGAACCGGGCGCACCGTTACACGCGCCAACGCCGCGGCGGGCGCGCTGCACGGGAGAGCTCAGCACGTCGTCGTAATCGCGTCCTCGACCGGAGGTCCGCGCGCGCTCTTCGAGATAATCCCAGCGCTCCCCGCGAGTCTTTTTGCCGCCGTCGTGATCGCGCAGCACCTGCCGCGCGAGTTCACGGCTGCGCTTGCCGAGCGCTTGCATAAGGCGAGCGCAATGGAGGTTCGGCTCGCGACCGTGAATGACTTTTTGGGAGCTGGATGCGTCTACGTCGCGCGTGGCGGCGCGGATACGCTGATTGTCGGGACGCGCGGGTCAGCCGCTTTTGCTTCGGCGGAGTCGGCGCTGGGTGCTGCGCCGTGTGCAGATGTCCTGTTCTCATCCGCGGCGAGCGTGTTCGGGTCACACGCCGTTGGTGTCGTGCTTACCGGTATGGGCCGCGACGGCTCGGATGGACTGCAAGCGATTCGGCGCGCGGGTGGCCGCGCGATCGTTCAGGACCAGGAGTCGTCTGTAATCTACGGCATGCCTCGCGCGGCTCTGATGCACGCGGGCGCGGATCGCGTAGTCGCGCTGTCAGGCGTTGCGGCCGCGATCACCGCAACGATTTCTCAGGGGCGGGAAGAGTGGCCAACAGTGTGATGGAGCTGCGCGCTGCTTTCGAGCAGATCAAGGGACAGATCGAGGGTCAGCAGATGCGCGACGAGCCCGAGCTCAAGGCGTCGCTGATGGACGTCTATCGCTCGGTCGACACGTCGTTGGCAGAGATGGGACGGCTTAAGGAAGACATCCGCGAGTTGGTCGAGCAATGGAAGTTGCGTCGGCCATCGGGTCCGGTAATGGCGCCTCAATTCGCGGGCAGGCGACCGGCAGTGCACGAGGACCATATCGGCGCGTCCACCTTTCTGGAGAAAGGCTGGTCCAAGATCTCACTGGGCGATTACGAGGGCGCGGAAAAGTCGCTGCAACGCGCAATGGAGCTGGCGCCGACCAACGCCGAGGGACAGTCGCTGCTCGGGTGGGCGCAGATGCTTCAGGACAAGCTTGACGCCGCGCTGCTCAACTTTCAATACGTGCTGGGGCGCGAGCCGGCCAACGCGCTCGCGCGCATCAACGTCGGTTACATCTGTCTCAAGAAGGGAATATTTGGAGAGGCGATCGAGCACCTTTCCAAGGCGCTCAGGCAGAACGAGGATGCGCGTGCGCGGCTGTATGCCAACTTCTACTTGGGGCTGGTCTACACTGAACGTGAGATGTACGACGATGCGCAGATATTCTTTGAGCGTGCGATCAAGCTCGGCCCCAATATGGTCGAGGCGTACTTCGAGCTGGGCCACGCGTTGTGGCTCTCCGGCGACAGGGTCCGTGCGATCGCAACATGGAAACGCGGCGCGTCGGTAAACAAGTTCAATCCGTGGAGCGTAAAATGCGCCGAGATCGGCGCGGCGGCTGAGGGCGGGACAGAGCCGCGGCGCGCATGGCTATCCAGGGGCGAATAGCGACTCGGGACACTCCGGTACCCGTTGCGGGGCCGCGGTTATGTCTCCCGGCACATGAGCTTGCGGCGCCTCCAGCCGTCGTGACCGGCCACCATTCGGAACCATGTGGTTGCCGGGCGCGTAGACGCTGACATGCGAGTGAAGCTACAAAAGCAACGCGCCGCGCGTGTTCTACTGATAGCGCTGGGTGCGTTTGCCATCGCATCGATTGTGACGGTCGCGTTGAGCACTACTCCGCCCCGCGCGCTGACCGCGCCAGCCGGTTACTATGTGCACCACGTTCCGCTTCCAGATCGGCTTCCCGCGGTTGCGCCCGAGAGCGTCGGAATGTCTGCGGAGCGACTGAATGAGATTGCCACGCTGGTGACACGTGGGGTCGCGGCGGGCGGGTTTCCAGGCGCCGCGGTGGTGATCGGGCGGAAGGGCGGACGGGTGATGGCGAGCGGATTCGGCCACACCGGCTGGTCGCCCCGTGCGCCTGCCGTGAGCGGGGACTCGACCGAGTACGACCTCGCGTCGCTCACGAAAGTCGTTGCTACAACTTCAGCAATCATGGCGCTGTACGACGACGACGTCATCAGTCTGGACGACCCCGTCTCCAAGTGGGTGCCCTCATTCTCCGGCGGAGCCAAGGACAGGGTCACGATTCGTGATTTGCTCACGCATCGGTCGGGGCTTCCGCCCGGGCGCAACGTTTGGAAGTTCATGGGTGACCGGAGCGCGGCGAAGCGCGCTGTGATCTCGACATCGCTCGTCGCGGGGTGCCCACCCGGCAGCTGCTTCATGTATTCAGATCTGGGCGCCGACATGCTTGGCTTCGTCGCCGAGGCAGCGGCTCACGAGCCGCTGGACCGGTTTACCGAGCGGCGCATATTTGGACCGCTCGGGATGACGGAGACCACCTTCAATCCCGATTCGGACGAAGTTCGGCGGCTCGCGCCCACTGGAGCACCGCGAGGGCGCGTGCACGACTCAAATGCCGCTGCGCTCGGCGGCGTCGCGGGGCACGCAGGACTGTTCTCGACCGCAAGCGACCTGGCCGTCTTCGCGCAGATGCTGCTGGACGGTGGCGAATACGACGGGACACGGATCTTCCGCGAGGGTACAGTCGCCCTGTTCACCAAGCGTACCGCCGGTACGCGCGCGCTTGGGTGGGATACGTGCGATTCGGCCAATGTTCGTAGCACTTGCGGCCGGTATCTGAGTGCCCGGGCATTCGGCCACACGGGTTTCACGGGAACATCTTTGTGGATAGATCCCGATCGGGAAATGTTCATGATCCTGCTCACCAACCGGGTGGACGATCCACGGGTGCGCCGTCCGGAGCGGGTGATCCATGACATTCGCGCCGACATTGCCGATGCAGCCGTACTCTCCGTGATCGATGCGCGGGCGTCCGGGATTCTCGGTTCCGGTACACTGGCAAGCAGTCCTGGCTTTCGGTCGGATAACCGGCAGCGGTGGCAGGAGCCCGTGTCGGTGCGTCGAGTCAGAGCCAAGCGGGCGCGGGCAAGAATTAATCGGGGGAAACATGGCACGCGAACGGGCAGGGCCCCTGGGTCGCGGGCCGGCACACGTGCGATGCAGAGGTCAATGCGGCGGCACCGCTGAATTAACAACGCATTAAACGGAGCGGGACAGCTTGACACCCGCCGGGCTGAGCCCATACTCTTCGCGCTTATGCCGAAAGACTCCGCCGCGGTATCGGGCTCAGAACGCACGCGCGGCTCCAATCAGCGACTGATGTGGTGGGGCGCTGCCGCTCTCATTCTCCTGATTGGCTACGCCGATTTGTGGAGAGGTGGAGAGACTATTGCGCCAATCCTCCTCGTGCTTGCTTACTGCGTGCTGATCCCCGTCGCCATTCTGAAACGGTAGCTGGCGCGCGGTAACATCACGCGTCCGGCGCTCCTGGCGCAGATGGGCGAGCACGACGGGGCGAGTAGCTCAGCTGGTTAGAGCGCCTGCCTTACACGCAGGATGTCGGGGGTTCGAATCCCTCCTCGCCCATTCCCGCACCATAGAACCTGCCGACTACGGCGGGGTACGAATGTTCACAACCTCGGAGGAAGCTAAGTTGAATTCACGTTTCGTTGTCGCGCTCGCAGCTCTCACTTGTGCCGCCGCAGGTTCGGTGCATGCTCAGGACGCGAAGTCGCGAATCACGGTTATGACCTTCCAGAGTCAGGAGAAGGGGAACGGGGCGAAGGCCGCCGACGAACTCCGCGGCCGGCTGACCAAGCAGTTCAATCCCAAAGATGTATACGTGCTTCCGACGAAGGACGTGACCAATACCCTGGAGTCGTCCGGGTTTTCGGCGAGCGATCCACTCGCGCCGACGGAAGAAAAGGCCCTCGCCAATCTTCTGCGAGCCGACGACTACGTTACCGGCCAGGTGACGAAGAGCCCTGCCGGTGCTTACCAGGTTAATGCGCGGCTCGTCGTGACGCGTGACAACACGCTGTCGCAGGCGCTACCGGTCGCGACGAGCGGCAAGGTGGCCGATGCAATGGACGCCGTAGCAAAATCCGCGAAGGACGCGATGAGGCAGCTCGATGGCGAGCAGTCCTGCGTGAACAAGGCCCGTGCGGGCGACGCAGCGGGCGCCCTGGCCGCAGCGCGCCAGGGAATTGCGGCGTACCCCAACGCGACGCTTGCCCGGCTCTGCATGGCCAACGTCTACTACACGCAGTACGCCAAGGCTACGACGCACGCCGACTCTGTGCGGCTGGCCGACTCGGTTCTAACAGTCACGCGCGTAATTGCACAGCAGGACCCGGCCAGCACCGCGGCCCTTCGCTTCAACGCCGAGCTGTACAAGGTTCGCGGCGATAGCACGCAGGCACGCCAGACGCTCGTCCAGCTCATTCGCGCTGACCCGACCAACGACAAGCTCATCGGACAGGTGGTGAATGAGCTCGCCGGCAGCGGCCATGCGCAGGACGCGGTTCCTCTCGTCAAGGAGCTTCTGGCGCGCAATCCCGGCGACCCGCCGGCACTCCGTACCGCGTTCCTGGTTTATCTCGCCGCGAATGACTGGCAGAGCGCGGTGACTACCGGTCCTGAGCTCATCAAGGCCGACACCACTGCCGCGGACAGTTCGTACTATGTACGCATGGCAGCGGCCTACCAGGCGCTGAACCAGGCGCCGCAGGCTCTCGCGACGCTGCAGGCGGGAACGCAGAGATACCCGAAGAACACCACGCTTCTGCTAGCATACGCATCCGGTCTGCGCAAGTCGGGTCAGGGCGCGCAGGCTGCGGACATTGTTCGCCGAGCGGTTGCAGCCAAGCCGAACGACCCGCAAGCGTTGCTTCTCCTAGCCGACACGTACGCTCAGGCCAACCAGCCGGACAGCGTGGGGGCGGTACTTCAACGCGCGGCCACGCTTCCGGGAGCGGATAAGAACATCATCGCGCAGTATGCCTTGGTGCAGGGAAACAACGCGTACAAAGCTGCTAACGCTTCTAAGGATCGTGCCGATTTCCAGCGCGCGATCAAGCTTCTCCAGCTGTCCGATCAGATCCAGGGGTCCACGGATGCGAAGTTCCTGACAGGCGCCGCGGCGTTCTCGA
Source organism: Gemmatimonadaceae bacterium (assembly GCA_051001375.1). Taxonomy (GTDB): domain Bacteria; phylum Gemmatimonadota; class Gemmatimonadetes; order Gemmatimonadales; family Gemmatimonadaceae; genus Fen-1247. The sequence continues at coordinate 4,099 of JBPCNJ010000082.1, read as the reverse complement.
TCGCCCAGAGCGCAGCGAACGACGCCAATACGCAGAAGAGTTGCCCGTTGGCCCAGACGGCTCAGACTAACCTGAATCTGGCGGCAGCAGGCCTTCAGGCGGGATCGACTGACGACAAGTACAAGGCGGCGGCGACGCAGTACCTGACGTATGTCCCGCAGTTCCGGCCAGCCATTGATGCTCAGGTAAAGAAGTTCTGCCGCTGATCGGCCGGTAGCACGTAAGTCATCATTACGGGAAACTGTCCCGGCCATGCGCCGGGACAGTTTTTTTTTGTATATTGGCAAGCCGCTCCGCCTCCCACCGTGCCCATTTGTCCCCGATAGCTGAACGTCCGTTCGAAAGCGGCTACCACGCCCCCGTGTTGGTCGCCGAGACCCTGGCTGCGCTATCGCGCGCCGGTTGTGTCCTGGATTGCACGCTGGGCGGCGGTGGCCACGCTTTGGCGCTCCTCGAGGCGGGGAAGTTGGTCACCGGTCTGGACCGGGATCGAGATGCAATCGCGGCCGCCGAGGCTCGGCTACAACGTTTCACCCTGGAGGGGCGATTACACGCCGCACAGGGTGATTTCACTCGGTTGAGCGACGTGCACGAGCTGGATGGCCTCCACTGCGACGGAATTCTCGCGGACCTCGGTGTCTCGTCGTGGCAACTGGACGAGGACGCCCGAGGGTTCTCGTTCCGGCCGGGCGTTGCGATGGACATGCGGATGTCTGGAGAGGGTCAGACCGCGGCTGATTTGCTGAACCACGGAACATCCCAGCAGCTGGAGCAGACGTTCCGCGAGTACGGCGACGAACCGCGGGCGCGACGGCTTGCGGGCGAGGTGGCGCGCAGGCGCGAGCGACGGCCCTTTGAGGTGAGCGACGACTTCGTCGACGCGATCCGTGGCGCGCTCGGCGCCGCCACCGGACCGGGCGACTTCGCGCGCCTGTTCCAGGCGCTTCGCATTCGTGTCAATGACGAGCTAGCCGGGCTTGAGCGAGCGCTCCCGGAGCTGCGCGATCGGCTCAGCGATGGTGGAGTTCTCGTGGTCATTGCCTATCACTCGGGCGAGGACCGTCTGGTGAAGCACGCGATGCGCGACTGGAGCACGGCCTGCCACTGCCCGCCGCGACAGCCCATCTGTATCTGCGGCGGGGTGGCGATGGGCACCACTCTCACGCGGAAAGCCGTTCGTGCTGACGCGGAAGAGATCGCGTTCAACCCCAGGTCCAGAAGCGCGCGGATGAGGGTATGGCGCAAGAACAGCTGACGGAAAAAACGGCGCGTAAACCCCGCAAGCCGCAGCGGCGCGGGCGCTCGGTGGTTGCGGCGTTACTCGCTGGCTTTCTGATCGTCGCCTTCGCGGTGATCTGGCGGCGAAGCTATGGGATTACGGAGGCCAGGCGTCTTGCTGACCTCGACAGAAGGACAGCGCAGCTTGACGCCGAGCGTGCTCGTCTGGCCGGAGTTATCCGGGACGAGTCCGGACGCGCCCAGATCGCGCCGGCAGCCGAGAAGTTGGGCATGAAGGTGCCGGACGACCGGCAAGTCCGCATTATCCACCGCTAGAACGGTCGTTAGAACATTGGCTCTGCGTTACCCCAATCGCATCGCGATCGTGCACGGCTCGCTGGTACTGTTCGCCCTCGCGCTCATCGTCAAGGCGGGGTACGAGCAGCTGTACCGCGGGCGCTACTGGGCCGCGGTGGGCCGGCGACAGCACTTTGCGTCGTCGGGGCTTCCGGCGCCGCGGGGCGCGATCGAGGACTCCCACGGAGAAACGCTGGTCGAAAGCAGGGAAATGGTAGAGGTGAGCATCGCGCCGCGCGAGGTGCATGACCTGTCTGCGCTCGCCCGCGCGATGAGCGGCGCGGGGATTGACCCGCGCTGGATCAAAATGGCGACCGACACGGCGCGGAAGTGGGTCGACATCAAGGGCCTTTTTCTGCCGACGGCGATTGCTCCCGTTGTCCGGCAGCACGGCGTGTACGCCAAGCCCGTCATGGATCGCGTGTATACAAACTCCGGTGGCATCAGGCGCATCGTTGGGCGCGTCGGCCCCGAAGGGAAGGCGCTCGACGGCATCGAACTCTCCCTCGACTCGCTCCTTAGAGGCGACACCGCGTCCGTGCGCGTTGCCCGTGACAAGAGCGGCAAGCCGCTGGCAGCGCCCACCGGCTCAGCCGAGGCACTGCCCGGTAGCTCTGTCACGCTCACCATAAACCGTGGACTGCAGGACATCTGCGATCGCGCGCTCGCCGCCGCCGTGGACAGCCTGCATGCGTCGGGTGGCGACATCGTGGTGATGAACCCGTACACCGGTGAGGTGCTCGCGATGGCGAGTAGCCGAACGGATCCCGCTGCTGTCGCTAACACCGCAGTCACTGAGCCGTACGAGCCCGGCTCGACCGTCAAGCCGTTCGTCGCTGCCCGGTTGATCTCGCTCGGCAAGGCACGTCCGGAAGAGACCATCAACACGTTCGGTGGACAGTACAGCATCGACGGACGCACCATCAACGATGCTGAGGAGCACGCGGCGATCATGTCGCTGTCGGATGTAATCAAGCACTCGAGCAATGTGGGTATTGTCCGCTTCGCGGAGCGACTCTCACCGCGTGAGAAGTTCGAACTCTTGCGCGATGTCGGCTTCGGCGCGCCAACGGCCGTCTTGCTTCCGGCTGAGTCGCCAGGAACGCTACGGGAGCCGGCGAGGTGGTCCAAGCAGTCCGCCGCGTCGGTGATGATGGGATACGAAGTAGCCGTAACGCCGCTGCAGCTAGTGGCCGCGTACAGCGCGATTGCCAATGGCGGTGAGCTCGTTGCGCCCCAAATTGTGAAGGAAATTCGTGCCGCCGACGGCGTGGTTCAGTACACAGCGCACAGACGTGTGATCCGTCGCGTGATGTCACCCGCGGTTGCCGCGACGATGCGGAAAATGCTGCGCGACGTTGTCGCGGGTGGGACGTCGACCAAGGCCGATCTCGCAACGCTCGACGTTGCGGGCAAGAGCGGTACGGCTCGTCACAACGTGCACGGACATTATGAGTCGGGGAAGTACACGGCGTCCTTCGTTGGTTTGTTTCCAGAAGACAAGCCGCAGTTTGTTGTGCTCGTAAAGCTGGACGACCCGCAGAATGGCTACTTCGGCGGCATCGTCGCGGGCTCGGTCACGAACGTGGTGCTACGCGCGGCTCTTGCGGCGCGCAACGCGGCGCTGGATTTGGGCGAGCTCGCTAGCTCTATCCATGCACCACGCCCGGATACGACAGCCGCCGGGAGAGCGGCGGAGAAGAAAAAGCGCACCGGCGACTCCGCGTCTGCAGCCGTAGCCAAGAAGCACCTGGATAGCCTTGCCGCCGCCGATTCCGGAAAACATGCCGTACGGCCACTGCCTCCCCTGGCCACCGTAGACCCTGACCCGCGCACCGGCGAGTTCTTCGTAGTGAAGCTGCCGGCCGTCGCCAGAACCGCGCCGTCGTCGGCGGTACCGCGCGCGGTACCGAGCGTTGAGGGTCTGCCGCTCCGGGGCGCCGTGCGCGCGCTGCACGCAGCGGGTTTCCGCGTGCAACTGGTGCGAGGCGGACCCGAGGGCCCCGTGCCAGGCACCGGCACGGCGCTTGTGCCCGGACGTGTCGTCAGGCTCGGGGTGCCACAATGACCGAGGCCAACCGTGATCCCGCAGTTGCCGCTCAACGCATCTCCATCGCCGAGTCGGCCGCCGCTCGGTATGGCTATCCCGCGCGGGCTCTCAGCTTCCTCGGCGTCACGGGTACCAACGGCAAGACGACGACGGTCAACATTCTACGCGGTATCATCGACACGGCAGACAAGCCGAGCGCGTCGATCGGAACGCTCGGTGTTCTGGTGGGGCGGAAAGGGGATTTTCTGCCTGGAGGACTGGGGTTAACGACGCCCGGACCGGACGAGCTGCATCGAATTCTGCGCGAGCTCGTTGATTTCGGTGTTAAAACGGTCGCCATGGAGGTCTCATCCCACGCGCTGGATCAACACCTAGTGCACTGCCTCAGCTTCGACGCGGGGGTGTTCACCAATCTCACGCGTCACCATCTGGACTACCACGGATCGATGGAGCAGTACTTCGCCGCGAAGGCGC
>JBPCNJ010000081.1:0-33019 GCA_051001375.1 Gemmatimonadaceae bacterium | reverse complement strand
GGGCGGTACGTGGAGAACGACCTGGTGGGCAAGCTCATGGCGATCAACTCCTTCGAGCTGCGGCAGCGGCCCAATTTCACGCCCGGCGATGTGGATCAGGCGCAATGGATCGCGTGGCAGCACCGTAAGCGCATTCTGGACAGCGACGTCGAGCCGATCATCTCGGCACTTCCGACTGGAACGCGAGCGGCGGTGGTGAGTGAAGACAATGTGAGTGTGTCGTCGAGGTACACCGGCCCCAAGCAGGTGCAGGCGAGTGCAGTGACGCCTTCCTACTTCGCGATCAAGAATCTAGGACTGACGAGCGGCCGCGTTTTCAGCGAACAGGAAGAGGCGATGGGAACGCCCGTCGTGGTGATCGGGCAGGACGTGAAGGACCGGTTCTTCCCCAGTGTGGATCCGGTAGGGCGCGAACTGCGCGTGGGCACGCTTCCATACGAGGTGATCGGGGTTGCCGAGCCGCAGGGGAGCTTCCTCGGCATATCGCTGGACAAGTTCATCATCGCGCCACTTAATTCGCCGCTCAAGCGGCTGACCAACCGTCATGGCGTGATCGACGCGATGATCGTACAGGCGCCCGACGCACAAGGCGTGGGCGAGGCGGAGGAAGCCGTGCGCCAGGTGATGCGGACGCGGCACAAATTGCGCCCGTCCCAGCCGGATGACTTCGACATGAGCACTCCGGAATCCGCGATGTCGTTCTTCAACAAGATAAAAAGTTATCTCGTGATTGCGGGCGTGGCACTTCCAGCGATCGGACTCGTGGTCGGTGCGATCGTGATTATGAATATCATGCTCGTCGCTGTCGCCGAGCGGACGCGTGAGATCGGAATCAGAAAGGCCCTTGGCGCTCGCCGACGCGATATCCTCGCGCAGTTCCTGGTGGAGTCAGCCACGCTGAGTGTGGCTGGCGCCGTGCTTGGCATAGCGCTCGGCGCGGCACTCTCATTCGCGATTGCCGCCGTCTCGCCGCTCCCGACGCACGTGGCGGCGTGGTCCGTTGCGGTCGCGGTGATCCTCGGCGCGGGAGTCGGGATCGTCGCTGGCGTATATCCAGCGAGCCGCGCGTCGCTGCTCGACCCAATCACCGCGCTTCGGTCGGATTGAACGATGGATACTACCCGCTTCTACTCTCTCTTTGAAGGCGTCGGCATCGCGTTCGACGCGATAAGCGCCAATAGAGTGCGCGCGGCGCTCACGATTCTTGGAGTCGCGGTCGGTGTATTCGTGGTCGTGGTCATCTCGGCCGCGGTCCACGGCATCAATGACAGCGTGGCAAAGGACATGGCGGCCGCCGGTCCCACGACTTTCTTCATCACACGCAGCCCCATGGGTTTCAACAACTGCGACGGGACGGATGAAATGTGCCCCTGGCGCCGCTGGCCCCCGATCTCTTCGACGGAGATGACCGCGATGGCGAAGCTGCCTTCCATTCTCGCGGTGAACGGGACCATTCGCGGCCTGGGAGCCGTCGGTTACCGGTCGCGTTCGCTGGCCAGTCCGAGCATCTCCGGCGTGCTTCCCGCGTGGACCCAAGTGGACGGCGGCGACATTGTGGAGGGCCGCAACTTCACCGTTCCAGAAAACGCGGCGGGTGATCGCGTCACCATCATAAACGAGGCGATGGCCAAGGAGCTTTTTGGCGACCTTGATCCGATCGACAAACAGGTCACGATTGCAAACGAGCCGTACCGCGTGATCGGATTGTATCGCGATGCGGCGAGCTTCATGGGAGGCGCCGACAAACCCAAACTGTACGTCCCTTTCGAGACGGCGTACCGCAACCTTCACGCACAGAAGAAATGGGTGTTCGTCGCCGTAAAACCGAGGGCGAGTGTGTCCCAGGATGATGCGCTCGATGAAGTCACCGCAATGTTACGCGCGGAACGCGGACTCAAGCCGGCGCAGAACAATACCTTCGCGATAACGACCAACCAGAAGGTGATGGAGACCTTCAACAAAACCGTAGGCATGTTCTTTCTCGTCATGATCTCGCTCTCCGCGATCGGACTGCTAGTGGGAGGCGTCGGAGTGATTGCGATCATGATGATCAGCGTGACCGAGCGCACGCGTGAGATCGGCGTTCGAAAGGCACTCGGCGCGACGCGGCGCACGATCCTGTGGCAGTTCCTGGTGGAAGCGGCAACGCTCACGTCTGTTGGAGCGGTGATCGGGTTGCTGCTAGGGTGGCTCGTCGCACTGGTGATCGGCTGGACTACTCCGGTCAAGGCGTCCGTCCCACCCGGCGCCATCGTCGCAGCATTGGTTGGAAGTGCGCTCACCGGGATCATTTTCGGGATGCTGCCCGCGCTCAGGGCGTCCAAGCTCGACCCGGTCGAGGCGCTCCGCTACGAATAATGCAAGGGCGACCCGCGGTCGCCCTCAGGCTCACCCGTTGTACCATGTCCGGATCGCGCCGAATCTGGCGGATCCCGGTCCATGCTGGACCGAAGACACCCCGTATGCCGATCCGCGTGAAGCGGGCGTAGTTTCATCCGCATGACGGACGTGGACATTCTCGCAATCGCGGCGCATAGAGATGACGTCGAGCTGATATGTAGCGGCACGCTGATCAAGGCCGCGCGACAGGGACACCGAACCGCGATAATCGATCTCACCGCCGGCGAGACGGGCACCCGCGGCTCAGCACAGTTGAGAGGAGCGGAGGCAGCCGCTGCGGCGGAGATCATGGGCGTTTCCGCGCGCGAGAATCTCGGGCTTCCTGACGCTGGCCTGCTCAACACTCCGGACACGAGAACGCTGCTGGCAACCGCCATCCGCCAATTCAGGCCCGGGATAGTGATCGCTCCCGCTCTTGCGGGTCGACACCCGGATCACATCGTGGCCGGACAGCTCGTTCGAGACGCGTGCTTCGTCGCAGGACTGGCGAAGATTGCCCCTGATGTTCCGGCGTATCGCCCGTGTAAGGTCGTGCACGCGATCACCTTTCGCGAGGATTATGAAAAGCCGACTTTTGTTGTAGACATCAGCGACGTTTTCGAAGAAAAGATGCGCGCCATCAAGTGCTATGGCTCCCAGTTCGACGGCGCCACTCAGGCCGGTGAAGTGTATCCCACGGGCGAGTCGCTGTACGACGTCATCAGACATCAATCCGCGCACTACGGCTCGCTCATTCGCTGCCGTTACGGCGAGCCGTTCCATACGCCCGAGACCATGCGCGTCAACGACATTACATCGTTGGAGGTCACGACGTTCTGATGGCTGAAATCAATTACACGACCTATCTCGAAGTCGACGCGCTTCTGTCGCTACAAAACCCGCTTTCTTCGCCCGAGCATCCGGACGAACTTCTCTTCATCATCGTGCACCAATCCAGCGAGCTGTGGTTCAAGCTCATTCTTCATGAGCTGGATCAGCTATGCGACGGCTTGCAACAGAAGGAAGTGCTCCGCGCAGTAGAGTCGGCGAACCGCGTGAACGGACTGATGCGAATTGTCACCGCCCAGCTGCACGCGCTCGACACGCTCGCGCCCCAGAGCTTCGCGCAGTTCCGCGTCCACCTGGGAACTTCCAGCGGATCGCAGAGCGCCCAGTTCCGAGCGATTGAGCTCACGTCCGGAATGCGCGCGCCCGAATATATCGAGTATCTGCGTTCCACGGGCCCGCTGGCGACGTCACTCGAGCACGCTCTGGCGCGGCCCTCTCTTCCGGAGCTGTTCGGTGGTGTTCTCACAGCATGCGGAGTTTCGGCGCACGACGTATACGCCACAGACTCGCATCGCGATCTCAGACTCCTCGCAGAGGCGTTGTTGTCGTACGAGCAGGAGTTTTCGATGTGGCGTTTTCTGCACGTCCAGTTGGTCGAGCGTGTCATCGGTCCGAGCACACCTGGAACCGGCGGCTCATTCGGCGTCAAGTCGCTGCGCGACACACTGGGCAACCGCTTCTTTCCAGAGCTTTGGGCCGTCCGGTCCAAGTTTTATTAGCTTGAGTGAGATGGCAATAACCGCGATCTACATGGACCACGCCGCGACGACACCAGTACGGGAAGAGGTGTTCGAGGCCATGCGTCCGTTCTTCGGCCCCAAGTTCGGCAATCCGTCGTCGGTACATCGTTTCGGACGCGAGGCGCGGGCCGCGTTGGATGAGGCGCGCGAGCGGTTGGCCAACTGCCTGGGCGCTCATCCCGATGAGATTTCGTTCAACTCGTGCGGAACCGAGGGCGATAATACCGCGGTGCTATGCCTGTGGCGTGCACTCCGCGGATGCGGACGCAATGCCGTAGTGACGACGCCGATTGAACACAAGGCAGTACTTGCAGCCGCACACGAAGTTGCGCGCGAGGGCGGTGAGCAGCGCATACTCGCGGTTGATCACGACGGTGTGGTGGTCGATGACTCCTTCGAGTCGCTCGTGCGCGAGGATGTTGCGGTCGCGAGCGTGATGTGGGTCAACAACGAGACAGGCGTAATTCAGAACGTTCCGTCGCTCGCCGCGCGCGCGCGCAGCCGCGGTGTGCTATTCCATACCGATGGCGTCCAGGCATTCGGCAAGATCGAGATTGATGCGAGAACACAGACTTTCGATCTGCTGTCCATCTCCGGTCACAAGATTGGCGCTCCCAAGGGAATCGGCGCCCTGTTCATTCGACGTGGCACGCCGTTCGAGCCGCTCATCCACGGCGGCCCCCAGGATCGTGGACGCCGAGCTGGAACGGAGAACGTTGCGTACGCTGTAGCCCTCGCTACGGCGGCTGAGCTCGCGGTCACCGAGCGTGAGGAGCACTGGGCTCGGTTGGAAGCAATGCGCGACAGATTGGAGTCGCTCATAGTTGCGGCGGTCCCCGACACGGTGATCCACAGTTGCGGTGCCGCACGCGCGCCCCACGTTCTCAACATGTCGATTCCTGGCACGGACAGCGAGTCGATGCTCATGGCACTCGATCTCCGCGGCGTTGCGTGCGCGGGCGGCAGCGCCTGCCAGAGCGGAAGCGTGAGCCCGAGCCACGTGCTCGCCGCGATGGGTGTAACGCCCGCGTTGGCAGCCGCCGCGATACGCATGAGTCTGGGGTCGATCAACACCGAGGCCGACATCGACCGTGTGGCCGATATTCTTCCGAAACTCGTCGCTAAAGCAAGGTCTCTATCGGCTGCATAGCTCGCCGCGGCGCGAGCAGACTGTTCCGCTCCGGTCGCGTCGATTTAGATTTCCGTCATGCTCTCCAACCGTGTCCTTGTCGCCATGTCCGGCGGCGTAGACTCCTCAGTCGCAGCCGCGCTTCTGGTCGAGCGCGGCTACGATGTGGTCGGCGCGACGATGAAGCTCTTCTCCGACGGGAAGGATCTCCCCGATCGCCCGTGCTGCTCACTGGATTCGGTGAACGACGCGCGTCGCGTGTGCGAGCGCCTCGGCGTACCACATTACGTGCTCAATCTGGAGGACAGGTTCGGTCGCGACGTGGTCGATGACTTTGTCGCGGAGTATGTTGCCGGCCGCACTCCAATCCCGTGCGTGCGTTGCAACACCTTCACGAAGTTTCGCGACCTTCTGCGCACTGCGGATTCGATCGACGCGCAGTGGATCGCGACCGGGCACTATGCGCGGGTTGACAACGGCGTACTCATGCGCGGCCGAGACGAGCAGAAGGATCAGACGTACTTCATGTGGGGCATCGATCGGCGCGTTCTCCAGCGCATGCTGCTACCGGTGGGCGACATGACCAAGCCCGAGACGCGTGCCGTCGCCACGCGGCACGGACTCACGATGGTCGCGCACAAACCCGACAGCCAGGAGATCTGTTTCGTCCCCGACGGTGACTACGCGCGTATCATCATGGAGCGCGCAGGCGCCGATTCGCCGGCACTTGCACGCGGGCCCGTCGTCACAACCGACGGGCGTGTCGTTGGCGAGCACGACGGATACGCGCGCTACACGGTGGGCCAGCGCCGCGGCGTTCCCGGTGGCTTCAGCGAGCCGATGTACGTGACGGAGCTGCGTCCTTCCGAGCGCGCTGTGGTCATCGGAACGCGAGATGATCTGTTGGGGCGCGGTGTTGTCGCGGCCGGCGTGAACTGGCTCATCGGCAGCACACCCGAGCTGGGCGCGCGCGTGCAGGTACGCATCCGTCATCGTGCGCCGCTCGCCGACGGCGAGATCGTCCGCTTGGATGGCGATGAAGTAGAGATCGCGCTGAATGAGCCCGTGCTGGCTATCTCCCCTGGCCAGTCACTGGTGATGTACGACGGCAAGCGCGTCCTCGGCGGCGGTCTGATTGAAACGGCAACAACAGGAGGGCTCACCCGCGGCCGCCACCGAGAGCTTCCAGTTCTCGTGCGCGCGTAGCGTGGCGGTCTAGCTAGCCAGCTAGTTATGGCAGCTCTGCTGACCCCGGTCTGGACGGTACGACGAAAGAGAATGGTTGCCGGACCACCTGCGCGACCGGCTTCCCGCCCACCTGCGCGGGCCTGAATCGAGCCGCTGGAAAGGCGCGCCGCACCGCTTCGGTGAAGAGCGGGTCGGTGGACGAGACAACTCCAAGGGTAGCCATGTCGACCTGGCCGGTCTCGTCAACCACGAACTCGACCACGACGCGGCCCGGAACGCGCGCCTTGAAGAGCGATTCAGGGTACAGCGGGGCGACCGGCGCTGAAGCATCAGCGCTGGCAGTCGCCTCCACCTGATCGGCGGTGTACGCCTGCAAGCTGGCCACGAGGCTGGCAAGTTGGGCCGCCGTGACTTCTTTGTGCTTGCCCTGCCGCGGCTCGCCCTGGCGCGACCAGATGACGATTGTGCCACAAGCCGTGCGACCGAACGGGATCGTGAATTCGGACGGTACGCTGGCAATGCCGGAGTACAGCTCGATACCAGCGATCGAGGTTGGCGCGAGCGCGTCGAGGTCGAATTCGGCGGCCGACGCGGGCATCCCGTCCAGCCACACGAGCGGCGCGCAGCGGTTATCGCGAATGCGGACAGTCGCGTCTCCAACTGAGGGGGACGACACCCTCATTCCGGGAACGCTTCGAAGCATGTCCGTCAACTCTATCGGATCGCGCTTCCTGATCTCGTCACCGGTGATGAAGTGGCCGAATCCCTTGTCCCGGCGCTCGTAGAATCCGGCGAGGTAGCCCGTGTAGTGACCCGGTCGCTGCGCATGGACGGTCACGGGATTCAGCTCTCGCGCGGTTTCTGTGATGGTTAGAGTCACAGGGACCGTGGCGCCGGCGCGCACAACGATCGGAACCGACGTGGGCGTGAAGCCAAGCCGCCGCACAGCCAGCGTGGTTGCCCCAACCGGTACGTTCGCGAGCAAGAACTTCCCGGCCGCGTCGCTCTCCGCGCGCACGTCAAAGCCCGCGATCGCGATCTGCGCCCCGGCGATACCGGCACCGCTCGTGTCGCGCACGAGCCCCGCGATTCGGCCCTGCGCCGCTACGCTGTGGAGCGGTAACAGCGCGGCAGCGAACACGACAAAAGCCAACCAGAGCGTCCCGAAGCCAAAGGCAGTCGTCCAGCGAAGCTTGGGCGGTTTGCGTGACCTGCACGATAAAGGTGCGCGCACGAACAGCTCAGCAGTAGGGGTAGATGAGAGCAATGGGAAGGCGCTCGGCACCTTCACCTGAAGGTTACAGCGTCGGAGCCATTACGCCAGTATCGCCGCGCCGACAAGGCTGACCACCAGGCTTCAGTACTTCATCCCCCCCGCTTCCGCAAAGTCCTTCATCATCTTTTCCTGCTCGTCCGTCAGCTTGTCCGGGACGGCGATAGTGACCTCGACAATCAGATCGCCGCGTTGATCGCCTTTCTTAATTCCCTGCCCGCGGACTCTGAAACGCTTACCGCTCGGCGTGCCCGGCGGGATCTTAAGCGCCACTTTCTTCTCGTCGATCGTGCGCACACTGATCTTGGAGCCGAGGGTGGCCTGCGCGATGTTGAGCGGGACCGTCGCAACGAGGTCGAGGCCGTCGCGCCTGAAGAACCGGTCCGACTGCACCGTGAATGTCACAATCAGATCGCCGGGCGCGCCGCCGTTTGCACCGCGGCCGCCCTGCCCCTTGAGGCGCAGCTTGGTGCCAGTGTCGCTCCCGGCGGGAACGCTGATGATCACCTTTTTTCGAGTGCGGACCTCGCCGCTGCCATGGCAGGTGGGGCACGGCTCGGACGGGACCTGCCCGCGACCGAGACACACTGGACATGGCCGGTTCACCGCAAAGCCACCCTGGCCGAACGACACCGTGCCGCGACCCATGCATTCAGGGCACACCTTCATCGTCGCGCCTGGCGCGGCGCCACTGCCGTCACACGTCGGACACTCCTCCGTCACCTCCAGCGTAACCGGAACCTTGCCTCCGGTCACCGCAGTCCGAAACGGAATCTCGACCTGTACCTCGATACTCTGGCCGCGCTCGGGAGCACGCCCTCGCCCGCCCTGCGCTCCGGCACGTCCCGACTGGTTGAAGATCGAGCTGAACAGGTCGCCCAGACCGCCAAGCCCGCCCATGTCGACATTGCTGAAATCGAAGCCGGACGGGCCCGCACCCTGACCGCCGTAACCGCCGAATGGGCCTCCCGGGCCACCTTGGCCGCCGGGCCCGCTCGAACGAGCGCCGCCGCGCGCGCCCGCGAACCCGTCGAAGGCGCCGAGCCTGCGCATTTCGTCGTACTGCTTACGCTTCTCGGCGTCGCCCACGACGTTGTACGCTTCGGACAGCTCCTTGAACTTCTCCGCCGCCTTGGGATCGTTGGCGTTCGCGTCAGGATGGAATTTCTTGGCCAGCTTGCGGTACGACTTCTTGATCTCGTCCTGCATCGCGCTGGAGGTGACGCCCAGTACCGCGTAAAAATCTTTGGTCTGCGCCACGGCTTACTGGTACTGCTTCACGACCACCCGCGCCGGCCGGAGCAGCTGGCCGTTGAGCATGTAACCGCGCTGATAAACCTGCGCGACCATGTGGTCCTCATCCGGCGCCTCGGCGGCCCTGGTGGTCACGGCCTCGTGCAGGTTCGGGTCGAACGGCAGCTCTACCGGGTCGATGATCTCGATGCCGGCTCCGGCCAGCGCCTTCTGGATGTTTTTCTCAACCATCGACACGCCGTCAATGACCGTCTTCGGGTCCGTCGTGGCGGGGTCCAGGTGCGCGAAGCGATCCAGGTCGTCCAACGAGTTCAGAAGCCCCTTGATCAGCTCCCCCTGCCCGCGTGCGCGCTCCTGCACGGCGTCGCGCGCCGTGCGTCTACGGAAATTGTCGTAATCGGCTGCCAGGCGTAGATACCGGTCGCGCTGCGCCTCGAGTTCGCCCGAGCTACCCGGAAGATCCGCCGCCGCGATATCGCCCATACTGGTCGGAACGCTCGAGTCGGTGCCGGTACCGTTCGGTCCATCATTGTCGATCGAAGTGTCTTCTTGCATTTCAGGTTACTGATCAGATTGCGGAGAGGTTGGAGAGCTCCGCCACGGTTCGCCGTAACAGGTTGAGCGCTGACTGCGCTGCTCGACGGCGAATCTCGTCGCGGTCCCCTATAAGCTGGAAGACTCGTGCCTGACGCGTCGGGACTATGGGAAGACGCCCGTCGGAACGTGGCTGCGGCGGTCTCCCCTCCGCAATATCCAGCGCGACCCACACCGTTCCGACGGGTTTCGCAGCCGTGCCGCCCCCCGGTCCCGCGATCCCGGTGACCGACATTCCGATCTCAGTCCCGAGCCGGAGCCGGATTGCCTTGGCCATCTGCAGCGCTACGGGCTCGCTCACCGCCCCGTGCTCGTCCAGGTCGCTGTCCAGCACTCCCAGGATTTGCCGCTTCACCCTGTTGTCATACGCGATAACGCCGCCATGGAAAACGTCGCTCGAGCCTGGCACCGCCGTGAACCGAGCGCCGAGAAGCCCGCCCGTGCAGCTTTCCGCGACCGCAACTCTCAAGTCCTCGGCTCTACAGCCATCCAGAACCACGGCCGCTAGGTCAGTTTCGCCCTCACCGTAGATGTTGTCTCCGAGCTCATCACGAAGCAGCCGAGCCGCCGAAGCCAGTGCCTCGTCGGCTTCCTCGGCCGGCAGCCCGCGCGATGTGAGTCTCAGATCAACGCCTTCGATGCCAGGCAGAAACGCGAGCGAAAGCCCGTTAATCCCACGGCCTTTCTCACCAAGCCGGTCGGCAATCGCTGATTCGCCGATCCCCGTCGTGCGCAGCGTGAGCGAACGGATCACCGGTGCGTCGTCGCCCGTCCGTGCCTCGATGCGCGGGCGCAGCACGTCGGTGAACATCGCGCGCATCTCGCGCGGCACACCCGGGAGCATTGCGACCCAGCGCCCACGCTCGTCTTCCAGGAAGACGCCAGGGGCGCTGCCATGCGGGTTATGGAGCAGCTCCGCTCCGGCCGGAATCATGGCCTGCGTGAAGTTGCTCTCCGGTATTGGCTCGGTGCGGCCAAATGAACGCCACCGGTCTTGCAGTTGGAGAACAACGCTCTCGTCACGCACGACGTCGCGGCCGAATAGCGAGGCGATCGCGGGCTTGGTCATGTCGTCGGCGGTCGGGCCAAGTCCGCCGGTGGTGATCACCGCACCTGTCCGATCCAACGCTCCGCCCACGGTCTCCGCAATCGCATCAGGCGCATCACCGCAACTTGTCCGCCGCACGACCGCAACGCCCAGCGCGGCAAGGTGGCGAGCGAGAAAGGCAGAGTTGGTATCAACAGTGAAACCGAGCAGTAGCTCGTCACCGATTGTTACAATTTCAACGTTCACTTGTTGCTCAGCTGTGTGTCGGGCGTGGCTCGGGTGTGGCTGAGTTGGCTCTCAGCTCAGCCGCATATCAGTTGGCGAAAACGCGGCCATACTGACGAATGTAGAGCCAGAGCGAGTAGACTGTGAGGCAGACGGCCGAAACCATCGCCAAGGCGCCCACGGTGCCGTTGAAGAGCGCGAATGCGTGCCAGGCTGGGGAATCTAGTCCGCGTTCGAGCGCCACGGTTCCCGCCCAGAACCAGAAGAACGCCGATCCAACCCACAGCGACTGGAACCCGGTCTTCCACTTGGCGGGGCCGATCGCCGAGATGACGTGGCCCTTGCGCGCGGCAGACTGGCGGAAGGCGGTCATGAATAGCTCGCGGCTGACGATCACAGCCACCACCCACCACGGAAGTGGCACGGAGCCCACCGGGGTGTTGAACGCAAATTCCGAAGCCTGGCCCGTCCGGTCCAACACCGGAGCGAGCCAGTTGGCTCGGCCGGCCATCAAAATGCTCATCGGGATCAGCGTCGCGAAAAGAAGTGCCTTGTCTGCGATGGGGTCGAGTAGCCGACCCAGGTCAGTGATGCTGTTCCGGCTGCGAGCCAGCTTGCCGTCGTAGTAGTCAGTCACTGCCGCTAGCACATACAAGGCGAACGCGGAAAAGCGTATGGCCGACGAAGGATAGAACGGCAGCACCGCGAGAAACGGTGCTGCCGCTATACGGCCTACGGTAATCGCGTTCGGGAGGTTCATTTACGCCAGTGATTTCAGAACAAGCTTGCTCACAGCCTTGAGTGTATCAAACACTCCATCACCCTGTACCGCAACTGCCTCAAAGTAAGGAGCACGTCCTACCCATTCCCCGGTAGGTAGCTGCTCTACCAGATTCTCGTTCGCGTGGTACGGATCAGGGGTCAACAACTGGCGCGACGGGTCCTCGATTTCCCATCCCGGATTGAGCGCCTCCTGCAGATCGGGCATCGGCGCGGCATTGGACAGGTCCCGTTTGTTGTACTGAATCACGAATGGCATCTTCGTGAGATCGTACCCGTACTCGGCCATGTTGTCGTACAGGTTCTGCATCGACTCGAAGTTGGCCTCCATGCGGTCGAGCTGGGAATCCCCGACGAATACAACACCATCCACGTTCTTGAGGATGAGTTTGCGGCTCGCGTTGTAGTACACCTGACCCGGAACGGTGTACAGGTGGAAGCGCGTCTTGAAGCCCCGGATGGTACCGAGATCGACGGGGAGAAAATCGAAGAAGAGCGTGCGCTCAGTCTCCGTGGCCAGGGAGATGAGCTTGCCCCGAGTGTCTGGCTTCACCTTGCCATAGATGAACTCGAGATTGGTAGTTTTGCCGCCAAGTCCCGGACCGTAATAGACGATCTTACAGTTGATCTCGCGGGACGCGTAGTTGATCATCGACATCGCGCGCTACCAGTTAAAGAGCTCGTCGATTTCCGCATCGGCGCCGTTGAGCAGCTTCGGGCGGGACGAAGCTTCATCGCGGCCTCGCGAGAAGATCACGTCGAACAATGCGGTTAATTCCTGAACGGCCTGTTTCATTCGCAGTCGCACGAGTCCTAGAGTGGGGCGGTTGTCAAACAGGATGACGAGAATCAGCCGCCGCGCCACGTCGGCGAGATAGATGGATTCTTTTTCGCCCTGATGAAACAGCGTGCTGAAATCGGTTTCTCCGATGAGCTTCGCCAACTGATCGTTAGCGCTGAAGTCCGCGGCAGTAAGTGTCGCGAAAGCGGTGGCGTCGAACGTCGGCTGCTCGCCGATGGTTGCGACAAGCTGGCCCGAGCGATCAACCAGTAGTGCGGAACGCGAGTTGGTGTCGGCCAGAAATCGCTGCAGCGAATGCGAGATCGCGGCGAAGTCGTCCTCGGTGAAGGACCACGTACCGGAACCCCCTCCACTTCTTCCTGCCCCTCCCGCTGCCCCTCCCCCTCCCGCTGCTGCTCCCCCTCATCCTGCTGTCATGCTTGTCTCCGGCTAGGCCAGGGCCTGTTCGACTGCTCGTAGCATCCTGACCGCCCTGCCCCGAAGCGTGGGGCGCGGCTCCCAGGCGATGTACTCGCGCAGGAGTTGGGCGGTGGCGATGGAAGGGCGGCCGGCAAGGTGTCCGAGTGCCGCTAACCGCCTCAGCGGATGACGACTGAACAGGTCCCTTCGGTACGTGTGCAGCGCGCTGCTCCACGCGAGCCCGCCGGTGACCAGTCCGCCAAAGACCCCGGCCAGGAGCCAATCTCGATTTCGGCTCACTTGCAGCTCACTTGCGGTTCACTTGCGGTTCGCTCGGGGTTCACTCTGCCGCTCACGGCATCACCCGTCTGGCCGACAGCGCCTGCGCGATGGTAACGCCATCGGCGTACTCCAGATCGCCGCCCACTGGTAGCCCGCGGGCGATGCGCGTGACGGTGAGCGGATAACCAGCCAGACGCCGTTGCAGGTACAACGCGGTCGCCTCGCCCTCAATGCTTGGATTAGTAGCAAGAATGACCTCGCGCACGTCGCCGGCCGCGACTCGCGTTTCCAGATCGGTGACGTTCAGATCCTCGGGGCCGATTCCGTCCAGTGGCGACAGTCTTCCGCCGAGCACGTGATAGGTGCCCCTAAACTCCCCCGCGCGCTCGATCGCGCCGATGTCTGAGGATTCCTCAACCGCGCAAATCATCGCTCGGTCGCGCCTCGGGTCGGCGCAAATGTGGCACAGTTCGGCCTCCGTCAGGTTGTGACACTGCGCGCACGGATGAATGCGCTCGGAGATCGTGACGAGCGCTTCGGCGAGCCTGCGACTCTGGGCCGGCGACTGCTTCAGGAGATGGTATGTGAGGCGAAGCGCGGTTTTTCTACCAATGCCAGGGAGCTTGGACAGCTCCGTGGCCAGTTCATCGATGGCTGACACTCAGATGGGAAGCTTGAACGGAAGGTCAATCCCGCCGGTGAGCTTGGCCATCTCGGTCTTGGCGAGCTCGGCAGCTTTCTTCTGCGCGTCGCGAACAGCGATGAGTACCAGATCTTCCAGCATCTCCACGTCGGCCGCATTCACGACGCTCGGATCGATCTTGATTTCTGTAACCTGTCCCTTGCCGTCTGCCGCGACAGTGACCATGCCGCCACCCGCGGTCGCCGAGACGGACTGCTTCTCGAGATCGTCCTGAATCTGCTGCAGGCGGCTCTGCATCTGCTGCGCTTGCTGCATGAGCTTCATGAAGTCAGCCATATCCAAATCTACCGGGTTAGTCCAGCAATTCGAGGTCGAGCGCATCAATAGCCGCGCCCAGAACAGGGTCCTTTGATCGCAGTGTATTGGCGCGCTCAGCGCGCATCTCCTCATCGCTCAACCGAGTGGGCGCGGCCTGTGCGGTTGCTTCCATGGCTGAGCGCATTGCGGACATGGGCGTTGCCGTAGAGCGCGCACGCGTTTTGGCTGACTGCGGCGCCGGCTCCTGCCCCTGCTGCGCGTCGGCGAGGGCGGCGCGCCAGTCACCGCCGTCGCTTGGGACCGGAGTCGACGACGGAAATGAAGCCGGAGATGGTGCCGGCGTTAATGTGCGCGTCGCGCGATCCTGACCGTCCTGCGAGGGAGCATTGCCGATTCCGCGGAGCACGTCTTCGAGCGAGAGCGTGCGATCGAGCAACGCGAAGCGAACGAGCAGTAGCTCCACGAGTAGCTGCTGTTGGCCGCTCTTGCGGAAGCGCGGCTCCAGATCGCTCAGCGCGTTGAGCATGCGCAGCACGTCACCCGGAGCGAGACGCGATGCATTCGCGCGCAAGCGCTCGACGGCTGCGGCGGAGATGTTGGTTGCCGTCCCGCCGAGCAGCACGGTCAACTGCGCTCGCAGAATATCCGCAAAGCCAGCGAGGAATCCCGCGAAGTCAATCCCCTCGTCCGCCAGGCGTTGTACCGCGGGAAAAACATCGCCCGCTCGGCCTTCCACCAAGATGTCGAGCACCTGCATATACTCGTCCTCGGGCACCAGGCCGAGCGCGGTGCGAACCGCATCGGACGAGACGCGGCCCTCGCCGAGCGAGATCACCTGGTCGGTGAGCGAAAGCGCGTCACGCATGGAGCCATCAGCCGCACGGGCGATCATGCTCAGCGCGTCCGGCTCCGAGACGACGTCCTCGCGCGCGAGGATGTCGTCCAGACGGGCAATGATATCACTCGCGCCGATGCGCTTGAGATCGAAGCGTTGCAGCCGGCTGAGAACGGGGGCGGCGGTCTGCGCGATCTTTTGCGGCTCTGTCGTGGCAAAGACAAAGACGACTCGCGGAGGGGGCTCTTCCAGAACTTTGAGCAGCGCGTTCCACGCCTCACGCGTGAGCATGTGCGCTTCGTCAACGATGTAGACCTTGTACCGGTCATCGCCGGAGGGCGCGTACATGGCACGCTCTCTGAGGTCGCGCGCGTCGTCAACGCCGCGATTGGAGGCAGCGTCGATCTCTACTACGTCGAGGCTGGACGATCCGCTCCATATCCGCTGACAGCTGGAGCATCTGCCGCACGGCTCGCCGTCGGGAGTCTTGGCCTCGCAGTTGAGCGCCATGGCGAGCACTCGCGCGAGAGTGGTCTTGCCGGTTCCACGTGGGCCGCAGAACAGGTAGCCGTGCGCCACGCGATCACGGGCTATGGCGCCTTTGAGGGTGTTGGAAACGTGGCTCTGAACGGCCACTTCACCGAAAGAGCGCGGGCGATATTTGCGGGCTAGCGCGAGGGCCATGAAACGTGGATACGGGCGGCGGCCGACCCTCCGTGGCCCTCGCGAAGGCAAGGTTGGAGGGCGGAAATCCAGGGGATCGGGGCGACGCAAGACACCACATGCCGCTGCTACCTTCGGGGTCCTGACGGGATTAGCAGGCTCGCGCCCCCCGAGAATCCCTGGAATGTATAAATATAGTAAGGCGCGGTAGGGGCCGCGCCCTACGGCGGCCCTACGGCCGCTTTACGGTGATATGGGGAGTCTTGATAGTGGCGGAGTCCTGGACAACCTGGACCTTGGGCACGGCGACCTTGGTGGAATCCATGGAGGTCTCGACTACAGGTGTGTGAACGGTATCCGTGACGGTACCGACGACCGGCTTCTCGACCGTGTACTCGCCTTCACCCGTCTTCTTGCAGGCAGTAGCCGAAACGGCCACGATCACTGCTGCGGCGGCAAACATTTTGTTCATTGTGAACTCCGTAAATTTGAGTAGCGGACGCTACGTTGGTGGCTGGATGGGCAAGAAAGACGCCATCCGGCGGGTACAAAGCACTGAACGGTCGTTGAGGCACCGTGTATGCTCATTCTTCAAAGGCCTCGTGCTGGCGGCGACGCATGTGCCTCAACTCGTACACCTGCGCCACCTCGCCTCCGAGGATGAACACCACGGCGGCATAATATACCCATAATATGGTGATCACGAGCGCCGCTACGGTCCCGGTGTACAGCGACCCGGGCTGGAACGAGCGAACGTATATGGCGAAGAGCGATTTCGCGATCTCGAACATCAAGCCCGTGAAGGTGCATGCGACGAGCGCCGTTTGCCATCGCATCTTCTTGTACGGCAGAAACTTGTACAGCCCAAAGAAGAGCGCGGCGATAAACATGAATGCGACCACGCGGCCCAGGGTGTACTCCAGCGTGCCCATGACGTCCTGCCTGATTCCGATCGCCGCGAACACGGCTACCCCACGCGTCGACGCGATAGCCAGGTACGCCGACAGAGCCGTATAGACCACGAACACGACAGTGGATACCACGGTGATCTTGACGTCGTACAGCTTGCCATCAACGATGCCGCGGTCGATCTCGATGTCGAAGATCTCCGCCAGTACCGACCTGAGCGATCCGAACAGGCGCGTTGAGAACCAGACGAAGCCAACGGCCGAGTACAGTCCGACCGCGCCGCGCGACTTTATTATGTCCGATACAAGCTGCGTTGAGCCGCCGGTGCTCCCGTCCGGATTTGGGGGGAGAAACTGGTTCATCAGATCGACTACGCGATCGGTCGCTACCTCCGTGGACTGGTTTAGGAGGTAGGTGAGCGACGTTGCGAAGAGCAGCAGGAACGGGACGATCGCGAGCAGGATGTTGAACGATATCCCGCTGGCGAGGAAGAAGATGTCGTCCTCGCCACTATTGTCCCACACGCGGCGGGCGTAGTCCTTCAGCCCAGCCCAGATCCGCGGGTGCCACGGGCGCGCCTGCGCCATCCGGCGATTGTTTACGTGCGGTTACGCGCTCCCGACTTCTCGCCGGTTCGCCTTGTTCTCCGCGATCTTTCGCTCCAGCTCGGAGCGCGCCTCCGCCGCAGCAGCGCGACCGGCGTCGATAGCGTCGAGCACCTGATCCTGTCCTCGGCGCACTGCGTCGCGGGCCGAGTCTACCCTGTCGGTTACACGATCACGCACGTCGGCGGCATCGGCCGCGACTCGGTCGGTCACCTCGTTAACCGTATCCATGACCGTATCTCCCGCCTCGCGCGCCCGGTCGGCGATGAGGCGACGAGTATCGGAGCCAGCACGCGGCGCAAAGAGCAACGCGGCGCCCACTCCGAGGGTGACGCCGAGCAGAAAGTTGCCGATGCCGGAGTCCTGTCGCTCGATGACGACGAACGGCTCACCATCAAAATCATAGTCACGCATGGTTATCTCTTTCCACTCTTTACGGGTTTTTCCTTGGACTTGGCGGATTTCTTCGCCGATGACGCGTGTTGATTCTGCTTTTGATTCGGCTGTTGATTTTGTTGCTGATCGGGCGCGTGTGGAGCGCTGGCAGTGGCGGGCGGAGGGGTCGCG
Organism: Gemmatimonadaceae bacterium; assembly: GCA_051001375.1. Lineage (GTDB taxonomy): Bacteria > Gemmatimonadota > Gemmatimonadetes > Gemmatimonadales > Gemmatimonadaceae > Fen-1247. The sequence goes on along the minus strand of JBPCNJ010000081.1, from coordinate 15,537 downwards.
GCGGATGTGCCCGAATCAGGGATCGGGACGGCCGGCGCGGTGCGCAGGTGCCGCGGCATGATGTCCTGCGCTGTCACGACTTCGCCGCGCGACATGATGACAGCTCGCTCAACGGCGTTCTTCAATTCGCGCACGTTCCCTGGCCAGTTGTACGAGTGAATCCAGGACCACGCAGCGTCGTCAAAGCCAATCATCTGCTTACCGTTCTCGCGCGAGAAGCGCGCCAGGAACTCGTTGGCGAGCAGCTGAACGTCGCTCAGCCGCTCCCGGAGCGGAGGCATGAGTAGATCGACAACGGCAAGGCGGTAGTATAGATCTTCACGCAGCTCGCCATCAGCGAGGGCCTTCTGTAGATCCTTGTTCGTGGCAGCAACGATGCGGATGTCCACCGGAATTTCCTTTTTCCCGCCGAGGCGACGCACGGTTCGCGTTTCCAGCGCGCGAAGCAGCTTGACCTGAATGTCGGTCGGCATCTCCGCGACTTCGTCCAGGAAGATGGTTCCGCCGTCGGCCATCTCGAACGCCCCGGCCTTTTCGTTGATGGAGCCGGTGAAGGCGCCCTTCTCGTGGCCGAAGAGCTCGTTCTCGAGAATGTCCTTGGGAAGCGCGGCGCAGTTAAGCGCGAAGAACGGCCCCTTTGCCCGGTCGCTCTTGCTGTGAACGGCGCGCGCCACCAGCTCCTTACCCGTTCCCGATTCGCCAAGAATCAGAACGGACGCGTTGGAGGGCGCCACTGCATCAATAATCTGATACACGTAGCGCATCTCTTCCGACTGCCCCGTAAGCTCGGCGTAGTGCGTCAGCGTTTCCAGTTTGGAAACCAGCTCACGGTTCCTGAGCTGGATCGCGTACTTCTCCAGTGCCTTGGGAATGAGCGCCTTGAGCCTGTTCAACTTTTCCGCGTTGAGTGGCTTCTCTATGTAATCGTACGCGCCTTCACGCATCGCCTGTACGGCCGAGTCGATGGTGGCCTGCCCAGTAACGATGATGCACTCGGTCGGAACGTTCTTGGCCTGCAGCGCCCGGAGAATGGTCAGGCCGTCCGCCTTTGGCATGTTCAGATCCACCAGCGCAACGCCGAAGCTGCCGCTCTCCAGGTCACTGAGAGCCTTCTGGCCATCGGCGGCGATCGTGACATCGTACCCTTCGTCGCCGAGGATCGCGCTGAGCCCCTGCGCGATCGACGGCTCGTCGTCGGCGACGAGGATTTTCTGTTTGTTGTTGCTAGCTGCCATGCTTGAAATATGGTCTCGATCGGCTCCCGTGCCATCCCGAGAGTCAAATAATCACCGGTGACCGGCTGTGTCGCTGCTGGTCACCTTGCTCTCCAAGCTCTCCAGCTGGCTGGCGAGCTGCGTTGCGACATCGGCGAAGTGCTTGTACAGCCGCGCGGCGGCGTCCAACTGCTGGGCCGCTGTCTCCAGAAATGGCGCGATCTGCGACACGTCGCTCCCGCGAGCCGCACGGGAGCGAGCCACCTCCAGATTCACGGACACGCCGTTGAGCGCATTGCGCAGGTCGTGCGCAAGATGCTTCAGATCGTTAGCGCCGTGGCCGCCCCGTTGAGGCACAATAGCTCAGTCGCTGAGGTCGGCGTCGTCCGGCGCCGCCTCGACAACCGCAAGGTCGGGGTGCGGCATCGGCCGGTGGAACTCCCTGGCGTTGACGTATCTGGCCACGAGGTCCTTGGTATCGCCGATGTTCAACTGCTTGAACAGGAATTCGAATTTGTCGTCGTACGTGCGCGCCAGCTTGGCCTTCACGTCGTCCGGCATATCCCACATTTTTTGCTTGAACGGACCGAGCGCCTTTTTCCGCGTCTTGTAGTAGAACTGCTCGTCCGTGTCCGTCGGCTTGCGCTCGCCCTTTTCGTTCTCGTCCAGCCATGCGTAGATTTCCTGCCGCAGCGCGTCGGGCATGTGATCGTACAGCATGTTCTGGAAGTTGGTGGCCAGATGGATCTCGCACGTTCCGGTGGGCGGGAACTTGTGGAACAGCTCGTCCGGCAGGGTTGACGCGCCATGCTGAACCGCGCCCGCCAGACCGTACTCGTCACGCGCGATCTCAGACAGCTTTTCCAACGTGTTGAAATCAATCTTTACGTCCTTGATCGACCCATCGGGAAGCACGATCCCACCGTGCGACGTTCCCGATTGCACGCTTACCTTGGACAGCCCGTCTGTTCCCGGCGACGTGCGCTGGAACAGACTGTTGAACCCGTCCATGTACGCACGCAGCTCTTCGGGGGTGCTGTTCTCGGTCCCCACTTCGCCGATCTCGCCGCCGAGTGAGATGATGATGCCTGCAGGCTGGAGGTCGCGAATGAAGCGAGCGATGTCCGCGCACTGCTCCACGTTGACCCGTTGCTGTGCCTCGAGCACCGGCTGGGATAGATCAACGAGCGTTGATGTATCGATGTCGATGTTGTAGAAGCCGGCCGCGACGGCTTCGCGCGCGAGCTGCTTCACCGCGCCTGCCTCCTGCTCCGGATTGGTGGCGAACTTTTTACCGCTTATCTGGAAGTGATCGCCCTGAATAAAGAGGGGGCCACGAAATCCTTCGCGAATCGCGGCCGCGAGCATCACCGTCGCGTATTCAGCGGGCCGCTGATCGGTGTAGGCGATTTCGGAGCGGGCGATCTCCAGGACAAATGCGCCGGCATTTAGTTTGTTGGCCGTCCGGATCACAGCGCGCGCGGTATCGTAAGCCATCCCGCGCACGTTGATCGCGGGAACCGTCACGTCCTTGTAAGCTCCTTTACCGCGCGCGACGTACAGATCGTGGATCGAGGCCGGACGAATGCCTACACTCTGCGCGATTTCCCAGATCAGCCATCGCGCGTCGTCGCGCTCCTCGTCCGTTCCGAAGACCGCCTTGCGCACGAGTGCGTCGATGTGTACGACGACGCGAGATGCGTCCGGCACGGTGACCTTGCCATCCTGGACGACAACGGCGCCATCGAACAGGTGTTCGGTGTCTGTGTTCATCATCTGCACAATCTAGCGCGACACGGACCGACGCGGATCGGGCTGCGGCAGGGCGTCCCACTGCGCACGCGCGGCTTCGGCACCCGGGCGGCCGAGCAGCGCGTAGGCGAACTGCTTGCCCAGTTCCACGCCCGGCTGATTAAAGGCATTGATCCCGTACATCTGCCCCGCGTAGGCGGTGGCAATTTCCAGCAGCGCCATGAGCGCGCCTACATGCCACGCGTCCACTCTGTCCACGTGCACCGTGAGATTGGCCCGGCCGCGCTGCGCCAGTGCGCCCGCTGTTGCACGCTGCTCGATGCTGATCAGCTCGCCCAGGGTGTGGCCGCCGAGGTAACCCAGCTCGGTGACATGCGCAAAGCCGGACGGAATGGTGATGTCGGCGCCATGATCGTCCACGGCGACGAACGCAACGACCTTGTTGGCCGGCCCTTCCATGAACAGCTGCACTTGGCTGTGTTGGTCCGTGGCTCCCACCGCCGGTAGCGGCGTGGAACCGACGTGGGTGCCGTCGTCGCGCTGCTTACCCAGTGATTCGGCCCACAGTTGCACGAACCAGTCGGCAAAGTCGCGCAGCGGATCGGAATAAGGCATGAGCACGTCAATGACACGGCCGTGCCTGACATCGCTCAGATATAGCAGTGACGCGAACACACCGGCCGGGTTGCCGGTCAGCTCGCCCGCATCACACCACTCGATCATCTCTCCCGCTCCCGTGAGTAGCGCGGCGACATCGATGCCGAGGAGCGCGGCTGGAAGCGTTCCGACCGGCGTCAAGACACTGTATCGGCCGCCAACACCTGGGGGAATGTTGAGCGCGGGCAGCTTCAACTCCTTCGCGAGCGGACGCAGCGCACCGTTGGCCGGATCGGTAACGAAGACGAAGTGATCAGCAACATCGAGTCCGACGGATCGTACCCGCTCGTGCGCGATGAGAAACTGCGACATCGTTTCCGCGGTGCCGCCCGACTTGGACGTGACTATGAACAGAGTGCGCGCGAGATCAACGCGGCCGAGGACCGAGATGATCGTGACGGGGTCGATGTTATCGAGCACGTGCATGCGCGGAAAGCCGTTGCGCTCGTCCGCCGTGAGCTCGTTCCATCCAGTGGGGCACAACGCTGTCTTGAGCGCGATGGGGCCCAGCGCTGAGCCACCGATGCCGAGGACGATGATGTCGGAATACCGGCCTCTCGCTCCGGTCGCAAAATTTACCGACTGCTGCAGTAGTGGCGCGTTGCGCGGGATGTTGAGAAAATCAGCGGTGCCGTTACTTCGCAGCCGGCGCACCGCGTCATGCACACTCGCAAAACTCTGGAACGCTTCGTCCCATTCCGCGTCGGTGATGCCGTTGGCAACGGCGGCAGCCATCATGTTGGTGAAATCAATGGAGATCATAACCGTACCGTGAGTCCGTCGAAGGCTGGCTGAATGTCGCGCGGCAGCTCTGCTTCGAGGTCCGCGTGAAAATTGTCGTGCGTGAGGTGCGTGAGGTACGTGCGTTCGGCGCCGATCTCCCGTGCCGCGCTGATAGCTTCGGGAAGACTCAGGTGACTTGGATGCTCGGTTCGAAACAGCGCGTTGATCACCAGCACCTTTGCACCGCGGAGCACCGCGACCGCTTCCGGAGGGATATTCTTGGCGTCCGTGACGTACGCGAGGTCGTTTATGCGGTACGCAAAAACTGTGACAAGCCCATGCGGGACAGCCACGGGCGTCACGTCGGCGTCGCCGATCCGGATGGTCTCGCCGGCCGTGAGCGGCTGACTGCGTCCCTCCGGTTTGCTTGTGCCCGGAAGCACCCGCATGTTCTCGTCGAAGATGTACGGAAATCGCGTCGCGAGGCGTTTGAGCGATTCGGCTGGTCCGTACATTGTGAGCGGCGCCCGCATGCGGTTGGTGAGCGCGCGGATGTCGTCCAGTCCGTGCGCGTGGTCGGCGTGATCGTGCGTAAACAGGAGCGCGTCCACGCGATCGATGCCGTTGGTGATGAGCTGCAGCCGGAGCTCGGGCGGGGTGTCGATCAACAGCCTCGTGCCGCCGTCCGTCTCGACCAGCGCGCCGACGCGGCTGCGCTTGTCGCGCGGGTCGGGCGACCTGCACACGGCGCAACCGCAGCCAATCTGCGGTACACCGAAGCTGGTCCCCGTGCCGAGGAAGGTGAGCTTCACGGCGCGGAGATCACGACGCGGAGGTCACGCGATCACAATGCCGGAGGCAACGGGTTCAGCGCGGTCGTCACATGACCTCTACCTTCATGAGGTTGGTGGTGCCGGGAATTCCAAACGGGTGTCCCGCGGTGAAAACAACGCGGTCACCTGGTACCGCCAGACCGAGATCGCGCACGACCGTCTTGCCCACTTCAGCCATTTCCGTGTACGTCGGGCGCGACTCGGCGACGTATGGAATCACTCCCCAGAGCAGCGCCATCTGATTGCATGTCAGCGCATTGTCGGTGAGCGCGAGAATGGGGACTGGAGGGCGATGTGATGACACGATTCGCGCTGAGAAGCCGCTCTTGGTGATTACCACGACCAGCGGCGCGCCCAACATCTGGACCGCGGCAACCGTTGCGGCGGCAATCGCGACCTCAGTCGTGACGATGCCGACCGGCGGCTCGTGCGGGTCGTGGAACTGGCGCGAGGGCGGGTGCTGCTCCACTTCCAGAATGATGCGGCTCATCGCCTCGACCGCTAGACGCGGATAAGCGCCAGCGGCCGTTTCGGCGGAGAGCATTGCGGCATCAGTGCCGTCCAGAATCGCGTTTGCAACGTCGCTCGCTTCAGCTCGGGTGGGCCGAGGATTGGACACCATGGACTCAAGCATCTGCGTTGCCGTGATGACGGGACGACCGATGCGATTGCACAGCGCTATGATTTTTTTCTGCGCAACCGGTACTTCCTCGAACGGAAGCTCGACGCCCAGATCGCCGCGCGCCACCATCACACCGTCGGACGCGCGCACAATTGCCTCGATATTCGCGAGCGCGGCGTCCTTCTCGATCTTGGCGATGATATTCATTGTTGGCGGGAGCAGCGCGCGGAGAGACGCGATGTCCTCAGGCTGGCGCACGAAGCTCAACGCGAGATAGTCGAGATTGTTCGCAACCGCGAACGCGGCGTCGATAATGTCCTTTTCCGTCAGCGATGGCGCGGAGACCTGAACACCGGGAAGGTTGAGCCCTTTATGGCTCCGCAGGTTGCCGCCGTGGATCACGCGTGCGTGTACTCGCGGCCCGGTCACGTCGAGGGCGACAAGCTCGATGAGACCGTCATCCACCAGTATGCGGTCGCCCACCTTGACGTCGTGCGCCAGAGCATTGTACGTCACCGGTACATCGCCCGGGTTCTCCTCGCCCTCGTGCACCAGGATGATGTCGTCACCCGGAGCGAGCGGGATGCTCTGCTCCAGGTTACCGATGCGAATGCGCGGCCCTTGCAGGTCTCCCAAAATAGCAATCGGGCGCCCCAGCTCGCGCGAGACCGAGCGGACCATGTCGATTCGCTCGGCGTGATCCGCGTGGGTACCATGAGAGAAGTTAAGGCGCGCAACATTCATCCCAGCTTCCGCAATGGCGCGGATGCTCTCGCGCGTGGACGTGGCGGGCCCCAGAGTGCAGACGATCTTCGTTCGACGTGTATGTGGCATCAAGCTGCGTTCGAACGAACCTCGGCCCGCTTCTTCTGAATTCCGTTGATGAGCGACTGAAAGGACTTCTCGAAGCTCTCGATTCCTTCACGTATTAGCGTGTCGGTTACATCCTTCATGTTCACCCCGACGCGCTGCAATGCGTCCAGATCAGCCTTTGCCTGGTCCACGTCTGCGTCTACCGTGCGCGCCACAACACCGTGGTCGCGGAACGCCTCGATCGTTTTGGGCGGCATGGTGTTTACCGTGTCTGGCCCGATGAGCTGCTCCACATACATGACGTCACGGTACGCGGGGTTCTTGGTGCTGGTGCTAGCCCAGAGTGGCCGCTGAACTCGCGCCCCTTTGCTCGAAAGGGCTTCCCAGCGTGGCCCGGAAAATTTCTTCTGGAATAGCCTGTAGGCCATTTTTGCGTTGGCGACAGCCGCCTTCCCTTCCAGCTCTGTTGCCTCGCCACCGATCGCTTCCAGGCGCTTGTCCACCTCGGTATCGACGCGGCTCACGAAGAAGCTAGCCACCGAAGCCATGCGATCGATCGGCTCGCCCCTGCGAGCCCGATCCTCCAGCGCGCTGATGTACGCGTCAGCCACGCGTTCGTATGCGTCCACCGCGAATAGAAGCGTAATGTTGACGTTGACCCCTTCGTCCAGCAGCCGGTACACAGCCTTGGATCCCTCCTCGGTTCCGGGCACCTTGACCATGACGTTGGGGCGGTTGACGGTCTGCCACAGCCGGCGCGCTTCTTCGACCGTCTTGTCCGCGTCGTGCGACACTCCGGGCGAGACCTCGATGGACACAAAGCCATCCTTTCCGTCGGTGCTGTTGTAGATGTTGGCGAACACGTCGCAAGCCGCTCGAACGTCTTCCGTCTCCACCAGCTCGAACAACTGCCATGGCTGGAGTCCGGCTGGCGCGCCGCGCAGCTGATCGTCGTACGCCGTCCCCTCGGATAGCGCCTTCTCGAATATGGTGGGATTTGACGTCATGCCGGTGAGCATCGAGTCGGTGAGACGTCGCTCCAGATCACCGTTGTGCAGCATGGTGCGATCGATATAGTCAAGCCAGATAGACTGTCCGGCGTCGTGTAGGGCCTGCAGGCGATGGTTATCCATGATCTTGTACGGTTGGAGGGAGATCGACGAAAAATGCACTGGCGCGGTACCACACCACCAACTGGCGGTAGCCCAGGGATTCGACAACTGCGAATAAGAGCAGCCGCGCGATTTCGCGCCGATGGGCGGTACGTTGGAACGTGAGCAGTTGCAGGATAACAGTCCACACTGAGAGGAGTATGCCGTATCCCACAACCGCGGCCAAGTAGGCAGCGATGAATGGCGTGTCCAGCACACCGGTCACCGCGCCGACGACAAGTCCAGCGTAGCCGGCCAACTCAACGAACGGGGCGATAATGATCGCGATCCAGAAGTACGGGAGGGCGAGCATTCCGAAGGCCCCAAACTCCGGATTGAACGGGACCGGCGCTACCTCGCGTAGCGCTCGCCACAGACAGCGCTGCCAGCTCCGCCTTGCGCGCGCGATGCCGGCGACATCCTCCGGCACCCGTGCCCACGCGATCTGGTCCGGAATCACCGGCATGCGCGGATTTATGCCCTTGTCCGTGAGGTGCCGGTGCAATCGAATATCGAGATCCACCCCTGGGATGATCGTGTCCGGGTCGAAGCCGCCGACGCTGAACATGTGCTCCCGCTTGAACAGCACGGTGTTGCCCGGAAATATCAGATTGCTCGCGAGTCTGTTCCACCCGAGCCGCTGGAACAGAAAGTTTCGCATGTACTCGATCGTCTGGGAACCCAGGGCCCAACCGTGAACGCGTGCGGCAACGAGCCGATCGTCTTGGATTGAGGCACCATTGACAGGGCGCAGTATGCCGCCCACCGCCGCGACCGAGCGATCCAGCAGGAAGGGGCGAGTCAGCCTGAGGAGTGCATCGGGCTCGAAGATGATGTTGTGCCACACGGCCAGCGCGTGCGGGTACCGCGACGCGTTGAGTCCGGCATTTATCGCGTCGCCGCGGCCGCCAGGCTCCTTGTCGACGCATAGAAGTCGAGGGTGCGTTCTGGACCTGTAGTAGGCGCGGACCGGTTGGGTCCGCAGGTTCACGGTAAACGCGGGCGGAACTTCGTACAGGTCGAACTCGCTCGTCAGTGTAGCGAGCGTGTCGCTACCACTCTCTCCTGTGCTGTCGCTGACGAGCACGACCTCATGCCTCGGGTACTGCAGCTCGAGCAGCATGCGCGCGAGTGCCGGTGCATCGGCGGCGTCGTCGTGAAGCGTCGCCACCACCGAGATTGGGGGCAGTGCTTCGGTTCCCACAAGTGCGTGGAAATATTCGTCGTCGGCCAGTTGCCAGTGGGACCACAGCTCCGGAATCGCGAGCATCAGCAGTAGCGCCTGGAACGAATTCACGATGAGGAAAAACATCATGATCGCGGTCATCACAGCCGCGAGAGTGCCGGCCCAAGTCACCCGGCTGAGAGCTCCATTACGCTGGCGGATGATAGTCCGCCTACAAGCACGGCCATATCTCGCGCATACCGATCCGAGTGCGTGCGCGCGCTGTCTAGCGCATCCTGTCCTGGCCCTCCCATTCCTGCTAGCGCCAGCCCGGCGCGAAAGCGAACCCACCATGTGGGATCGGTGAGCGCGCGTACCAGCTCCTGCACCGTCGCTGGATCGCTAAGTACGCTGAGGCCACGCGCCGCCTGCGCGCGGACGCGCCAGTCGGGATCGCGCAACATCGACAGAAGCTTGATGTGGAACAAGTCGCCCGGCGTGCTGCGTAACACGCGCGCGACGGCAACGCGCACCTCTGGGTGTGAGTGGGTCGAAAGTTCGGCCACTCGCGCCATGCATCGCGGATCTTCCAGCGCGGCGACGGCGTGCACATACGCATACAACTTGTGCGGCGGCGCGTCGGCACGGATACGGTCGAGGAGGAGTGGAGCTGCGAGTTCGGCATGTTGGGTCAGCACGCCGAGCTGGTAAGTGCGGACGGCCGAAGACGCAGTCGAGAGGCCGTCGATCACGCCGGCGATGAGTTCCTCGTCCGCGTAGCGGCTCAGACACGCTGCAGCCGCGCTCTGGACCGCCGGGTGCGCGTCTGACAACAGCCGCCGCACCGCCGGTAGATCGCTCCCGTCACCGATCTGGGCCAGAACGCGAGCCGCCGCCAGGCGTCGCCACCACAGCGAAGACCTGCCGCCGTCCAGAATGCGGCGAACGCGCGGCTCGCTGTGCAGTGCGCTGTCCAGCTTACCGCGCTCCGCGGGTGCGACGCGCTCGACGCCGAGTGCCAGTAGTGCCTGCGCCGCGTCCGCACTGCGCGCTCGGCGAATTGCCCCGATCACCTGGGCCACAGACGGGGAATCGGGAAGCATCCTCCGCGCTTCGGCCGCTTCAGCCGCTGCCGACTCGCGCTTACCGCCAGGGCCACCGCGCGCGGCCTGCTCGCGCGAGCGCGTGGTGTAATCGAGAGCGGCAACCAGGATCGCGAAAGCCAGTTGCACGACAATGAGCACGCCCGCAACAATCTGATACTTCAACATGAGCGATCGTTCGCCGAACAATTATCAGCGCCCTTTGGACGCCCGCCGCGGAGCATGGATTCAAATATGTCGCGCTCCGGTGTCCGACGTCAGTAGCGCGGCAATGTGGAGTCGATTTCGTCTCTCCAGCGCGTGATTCCCCCTTGCAGGCTCGCTACTCTGTCGAAACCAGCGTCGAGGAGCTGCTCCGCCGCCGCCGCGGAACGAACGCCACTCTTGCAATACAGGACAATCTCACGGCCGCGGTCCAACTCCCGCGCGGCGGCGGCAACGGCCGCGAGCGGCACCAGCCGAGCACCGGCAAGGTGCCCCAGCTGCCATTCCGCCGGCTCGCGCACGTCGATCAGGTCGAAGTCGTCTCCCCGCCGGAGCTTGTCAGCGAGTGCTGCGGGCGTAATCTCGCGTACACTGGTCGGAGCAGCGCAAGCGACCTCAGCGTAATCGTGCGCACGGTCGGCAAGACTCCGGATCGTTCCACTGCCGCTGGACGCGTCGGCACCGCAGGCGGGGCAGCCAGGGTCTTGCCGCACCCTAATCGTCCGAAATGTCATTGCGAGCGATTCTACGAGCAGCAGCCTACCAATGAGCGGTTCTCCAATTCCAAGAACGAGTTTGAGTGCCTCGGTTGCCTGGATGGTACCAATCAGACCGGGCAGAACGCCGAGCACGCCGGCCTCGGCGCAGTTGGGAACGAGCCCCGCCGGAGGGGGCTCCCGGAAAAGGCAGCGATAGCACGGGCCGCCGTCACCGCCGAAGACCGACGCCTGCCCTTCAAATCTGAAGACGCTGCCATACACGTTTAGCTTACCCGCGAGCACGGCTGCGTCGTTTACGAGATACCGGGTCGCGAAATTATCGCTGCCATCGATCACGACGTCGAAGTCGCGCATGATCTCGAGCGCGTTGTCCGGGGTCAGGCGCGTGCTGAACGCTTCGACGTGAACGTGCGGGTTGACGTCGTGGAGGCGGTCACGGGCGGACTCAACTTTTAGGCGTCCCACGTCCCGCGTTCCGTGCAACAGTTGCCGGTGCAAGTTGCTCTCATCGACTCGGTCGAAGTCGATCAGTCCAATCGTGCCGACGCCAGCGGCGGCGAGATACAGCGCCGTCGGCGAGCCCAGGCCACCAGCGCCGATGAGGAGCACGCGTGCGGCCTTGATGCGCCGCTGCCCTTCGGTACCGACCTCGTCGAGCAGCAGATGACGGCTGTAGCGCAGCAACTCTTCGGGCGCGAACGTCGGTGCGGCATCAATCATCCCGGTGGCTCCGGTTCATTGCCGCCGTCGCTCTGCATTCCACCAACGCTGGCGTCGCTGACTAACGTCGCGGCATGTACACCAAGTGATCGCCAGGCCTGCGCCATTGCGGTCGGGACGCGATCCGTATCGCCTTCCAGCACAACGGCCACTATGGCTGATCCTGAGCCACTGAGTGTGGCGCCAATCGCTCCAGCTTCGCGTGCCGCATGAGTCACGCGAGCGTATCCGTTCACGTGATCACGGCGAAAAGGTACGTGGAGCACATCGGCAAGGCCTGCGCGCAGTAACTGCTCGTTGCCACTCGCAAGTCCTGTCACCAGCGCCGCCGCGCGTGCTGCGGCTTCGACCGCGGTTGCGAACGGCAGCGTCTCTGGCAACGCTGCGCGCGCTACAGATGTGCGAAACTCGAAGTCAGGAATCGCGAACACAAAACGGATCGACGGATGGATGGGAAGCGGTGCGATCTCATACGAGTCGTTACTGATACGCACGCACAGCGCAGCCCCACCGATAACCGACGGGGCAACGTTGTCGGGATGACCATCGATTCGCGCAGCAATGTCGATTGTGTCTCGCTGAGTGAGGCCGAGCGCCATGAATTCGCTGGCTAGTACCACGCCCGCGACTATCGCCGCGGCAGACGAGCCAAGCCCTCTCGCAACCGGAATCGATGAGTGCGCGTGGATCACCAATCCTGCCGGGACGTCACGTCCCCTGTATGCGCAAGCGGCGACAAATGCGCGCAGCATCAGGTCGTCCGTCGCCGAGCAGCCGAGCTGCGCGAGCGTGCCGGAGCGGTGTATGGTCGGCGCGAAGGTTGAGTCGATATTCGGTTCGGGATGCTGTCCGACTTCACGCACCGTGACAGCCGCCGTCGCCGTGAGCCACAGATCGACCGCGACTCCTACGCAATCAAATCCAGCGCCCAAGTTTGATGTTGACGCTGGTACGCGTACTGTGCTCCGCCGCGCGGCCAGCGTGGCTGCCTCACGCTCCGGCGATTGCACGCGCACCCGTGCCGGCGGGGTCACGGGGTCTCAACCAGCGCGCGCACCTCGCGCAGATCCGGATTGATGAGCGGCGAGTCGGCGAGCGTCGGTAGCAGCGGCTCCAGCGTCTTGAAACCGTTTCCAGTGATGCACAGCACCACCTCGTCATCCGGTGCAAAGCGACCCTCGCGTGCCAGCGACAGTGCCGCGGCGGTGGTAACTCCGCCCGCTGTCTCCGTGAACACGCCGGTGTCGGCGGCCAGAATTTTGATCCCTTCGATCAGATCCGATTCGCCCACCGCCGCGGCCCAGCCGCCACTTTCCAGAACCGCGCGCTTGGCGAAACGCCCGTCCGCAGGATTTCCGATCGCTATCGAGCGCGCGATCGTGTTGGGAACGACGGGCTGCACGTCGTCTCGGTTTTCTTGCACCATCCGCACAATTGGTGCGCAGCCGGCCGCCTGCGCGCCGTATAGCCGCGGCTGCGCGCCGTTCACCAGTGCCGCGTCGGTAAACTGCTGGAAGCCGCGCTGCAACTTGGAGATGAGTGAGCCGCCAGCCATCGGCGCTACCACGGCCGTCGGCAAACGCCAGCCAAGCTGCTCGGCGATCTCGAACGCGATAGTCTTGGACCCTTCAGCGTAATACGCCCGCAGATTGACGTTGACGATTCCCCAACCGAAGTGCTCGGCCACCGTCGCGCACAGGCGGTTCACGTCGTCGTAGGTACCGCGCACGCGCACCAGATTGGGCGCGAAGACCTGGGTCGCGGCGATCTTTCCACGCTCGATGGACTCAGGGATAAAGATCCACGCCCCCATCCCAGCGCGAGCAGCCTGAGCCGCGACCGAGTTGGCAAGATTGCCGGTGGATGCACAGCCAATTGTATCCAGCCCAAACGCGAGAGCCGCGTTGATCGCGGTGGCTACGATGCGATCCTTGAAGGAGAGCGAAGGGTGCGACACCGAATCGTTCTTGATCCAGCAGCGCGCGACACCGAGTCGCCGAGCCATGCGTGGTGCTTCCACCAGTGGCGTGAAGCCTGTGTCCAGCGACAGTACGGGCTCGCCATCGAAGGGCAGCCACTCGCGGTACCGCCACAGCGACGCTGGTCGCCGCTCGATCTGTTCGCGCGTTGGCAGTGAAACCGGATCTGCGGCAATTACCTCCAATGGGCCGAGACAGTGCTTGCACACCGCCGTGGGCGCGGCCGGAGCTGCCGTTCCGCACAGTCTGCAGCGCAGCGCGCGCGGCGTCATCGCGTGATCATCGCGCGAAGGCATCCTTCAGGTGAGTTGCGCGGTCGGGAGAAGCCTTGGCGCTTTTCGCGCCCTTGTCGTCTGCTCGAATGCATATGCCAGCGCGATCAGCTTCGGCTCGCTCCATGCACGTCCAAAGAACGACATGCCAACCGGCAGCCCGAATGCATAGCCGGCCGGTACCGTGATGTGCGGATATCCAGCGATCGCGGCGGGCGGCGTTGCGCTGCCGCCACCCGCATCTCCGTTAACGAGATCGATAAGCCCCGGCGGCCCCTGCGTCGGTGCAACGATTGCGTCGAGGCGATACTTGGTCATGGTCGCGTCGATCCCATCCGCGCGAGATCTGAGATGTCCCGTGCGAAGCGCGGACAGATACTTCTTGTCCGTGAGCGGACCCTTGGCCTCGGCCATCGTGAATATCTCCTGGCCAAAGAACGGCATCTCCTCGGCGACATGCTGGCTGTTGAATGCGATCAGATCGGCGAGTGACTTCATGCGAGCGGTTGCGCCGAGCGACGCGAGATACACGTTCAGGTCGTGCTTGAATTCGTACAGCAATACGTCGAATTCATCTGCGTCCAAATTGGCCGACGTCGCAATGTCCGCCGGATCCACTATTACAGCGCCGGCGTGGCGCATGGCGTCAAGAGCCCCCTCCGCGATGCGGTCGGCGTTCACACTGTAGCCAAAGTATCTCTTGCGCGCCACACCGATGCGCGCACCGCGTAGCCCGTCAGCCTGCAGAAAGCGCGTGTAGTCGACCGCCGGCCGGCCGCTTCCGGCAGCGGTCGCCGGATCCCGCGGATCCACGCCCGCGAGTGCGCTCAACAGAATTGCCGCATCCGTCACCGTGCGCGCCATCGGCCCAGCCGTGTCCTGCGAGTGAGAGATGGGGATGATCCCCGCTCTGCTGACGAGCCCGACGGTCGGCTTGATGCCCACCAGCGATGCCACCGCTGACGGCGACGTTATTGATCCGTCTGTCTCCGTGCCCACGGCTATGGCACATAGATTCGCGGATACCGCCGTCCCTGAGCCGGCGCTCGAGCCCGACGGCGTGCGGTCCAACGCGTACGCGTTGCGCGTCTGGCCGCCGAGGCCGCTCCACCCGCTGGTTGAATGCGTGGAGCGGAAGTTTGCCCACTCACTCAGATTTGTCTTGCCAAGTATCACTGCGCCCGCCGCTCGCAAGCGCTCCGCGACGAACGAGTCCCGCGGCGCCACGGAATTCGCCAGTGCGGCCGAGCCAGCGGAAGTCGTCATTCGGTCGTGCGTGTCGATGTTGTCCTTTATCAGCACGGGAATTCCATGCAGCGGACCGCGTGCGCCGCGCGTCTTGCGCTCGTTGTCCAGCGCCGCCGCGATCGCGAGCGCGTCCGGGTTGAGCTGCAGAACAGCTCTGAGCATGGGCCCGGTACGATCCAACTGGTCGATACGAGCGAGGTACGCATGACACAGCGACTGAGAGGTGTAATGACCGCTCGCCATACCACCTTGCAGCTGCGCCAGAGTGACCTCCTCGAACTCAAACTGAGCGGCTGCTCGCAAGGGCACGGGCGCGGGAACGGGAGCAGCCGCGGTAGCGGCAATCCCCGCACGCGGGCCGCAACCCACGGCGCCGGCAATTACCGACGCGGCTGCCGAACCGACGAACGCGCGTCGGCTGATCGGGCACTGTCGGTCGGAATTGGGAGCTGAGTCGGACATGGGTACCCTGTGGGCTTCGCGGAATCGGATCGGGTCGCAGCGCTTCGTGCTTCGGTGCGTCCGTGCTTCGCATAAGCTTGCACCGACGCGCGCTCCCGGGCAACACGACCCGTAATAAC
>JBPCNJ010000080.1:0-6216 GCA_051001375.1 Gemmatimonadaceae bacterium | reverse complement strand
CCCGCATACTCCGCGGCGACATCCATCCACGTCCGATCAGTGAGGGTTGAGACCTGCCGGACCGCGTGCTCTCGCCATCGCGGGTAGTCGGTCTCGAGCTCGTGAAGGCGATCCCGCAGCTCACGCGGGTTGCGCGGGTCGAACCAGAGCACGTCGGCCCCCAGCCGTTCCATGTGCTCCCGGATCACCGGGATATCCGACGCGATCACCGGAATGCCCGCTCGAACCGCCTCTTCAACCGGGAAACTTCCGCCCCCCTCGGCGCGGGTAGGCATCACTACGGCCCAAGCTCGCTCGAGTAGCGAGTAATACACCTCGTCAGAAACGTATCCCACCGGGATGAGGGTGTCGCCAAGCCGTACGCCGCGGCGCGTAGCGAAGCGACGCAGGAAAGTGCTCCGGTTTGGCTCAACCACCCCGATCGGCTCGAGCAGGGCCCGAGCGTACCGTTTGAGCAGACTGCGAGAGACCGGCAAGTCGGCCGCGCTCCCTGTTAGAACGAGCCTGCGCTTCTGGCCCCACATCGCGAACCCCTCGAGCAGTACTTCATGATTCTTGTGGGCCGTGATGTTCGCCGGGCAAAGCAAAAAATCCTCGCGGGACCAGCCCCACGTGTGCGGAAGAGTCGTATCCGTGAGGCTTGATCGAACGTGAGCGCCCGAAATCGGGATCACGGTGAAGCGGTCCCGCAACACACCCGCAGCTGACGCCATGGTGGACACGGTCGCATTCGCGCTCACGACCAACCGCGCATCGGAACCGAGCCAACGGCGGGTCGTCTCCCACTCGTCCGGAATGACATGCGCGAACGCACTCTGTAGCGACGGCTCCGTAAGGATAATGGCGTCGTGGAACGAGCCAACGACTCTTGAGGCGAGTTCCGGCGCAATTCTGTGCCGGTGGACCCACGGAAGCCACGCGACGTCGGCCTCGGCGACAGCGGCGTCCGGGATCACGTAATGCCACTCCCCTGGGCCAACTTCCGGCACGACATCTCGAAAGTTGCACGCGATTCCCTCGCGCGCCAGCAATGACCGATACGACTCCAACGCCGCCCCGTGCGAAACGAGACAGATCTCCATCAAGGGATCGACGGCGACAAGGCCCTTCAGCGCCTCCACGGTGAACCGTAGGCCTCCACCGCCGTTCCCAATGTAATCGATGACGTTGATCTTCATGCTCTTCGGGTGACCTGCGGCGCATGTAGCGGTCTGTCCGAGCCCGCTGGCCTGACGCTGGCGTTGAGCGACCTGCGAATAAAATCGGCGACTCTCTTCCCCTGCACGCGCCAGGACTTGTGCGACATCACGTATTGCTGCGCGCGTCTGCCCCGTTCGCGTCTCTCATCCGCGCTCAGTGCGGCGACTGAGTCAATGGTGGCCGCAAATGCCTCAGCGACCGCAGAAGGCGCCACGAAGGCGACGTGGCCGTACTCACTCTCGACTTCGGGGGTGCTGAGCGTTGTCACTACCGGTGTCCCCGTTGCGAGGTACTCGATCAGCTTTGACGGAAACACGTACCGCGCGGACGCGAGATCCGTGGCATGGGGGTTCACAAGAATCGTTGCCTCACGCATGCGCTGCAGCACTTCCGGGTAGCTTGGAAACCCCCAATACACAATCCGCTCGTCGGCGCTCGCCGCGCGTTCCACGTCGCTGCGTAGCGGTCCATCGCCCGTAATCCAGAGTCGGTAGTCTCGGTTGCGCAACAGCCCCATTGTCTCCAGCAGAAGGGGAACGCCTTTGAATTCTGACAGACCGCCAGCGTACATCAGCACTATCGGCCCGGCAGGTTCCGGCGCCAGGGGGGAGGCCATGATCCCATCACCGTAACCAGTCACACCTGCACCAGCGTCGGCCTGCACTTCGTCCGGTGCGGCCCCTTCCATCAGAATGTTGGGGACTGCGGGCGCGAAGTCCTCGGCGATGCGCTTCGTGAGGACCACTAACCCGTCGCAGAGCGGCAGCGTTCGGACCTGAAGCGAAAACTCCAACCGACGCAACAACGAAGGCGGCACTAACCCGGCGCCGGGGACCTGCACATCGGCCACAACCGCGAATACCCGTGCTCGCATCAGGCGCGCCGCCGCGATGCTCACGATCCCCGGCGGGGCCGCAACATTGTATAGCAGGACTGCCCTGGCGCGCGCGCTCCGATGCTGCCACGCCCAGACGAGAAGGCTGATGAAGAGAGATGCGCTTATCGTCGCGGTCTTCAAGGGGCCCCAGTTAACGAACGGGAGCATCGTCGCGCTGAACTCGCCGGCGATTCGCCCCGACTCAGCCCTAAAGCAGAGACGTCTGTCGACAGGGAAAGATGGAACGGGGCGCTGCAGGAAAACCGCGCTCACCGACATGCCGGCATCCGCGATGGACCGCAGCAAACGTGTCTGGAATAGCTGCCCAGCCTGAGGAAACGGCTGCATCAGCTCAGCGGCGCTATCTGGCAGCATGACGCCGACGAACGAAATCGCTATCTCATCCCCGGCCGTCGACGCGCCCGACGCGCCAAGTACGCTGCCGCTCAACTCGTCTGACTCCGGCGCGTTTTGCGCCGGATCCCGAAACCAGCCTTGGTCTGTGCGATCAGGTCTTCAAACTCGGCGCGCGCCGCTGGATCATCTGCGGTTGCTGCACGGAAGTATTCCCGTACATAGACCACGACGGTCGCGATCGTGAGGCCCGCGAGAAGCCCGATCATGAACCGCTTCAGGAAGCCACGCGGATCCGCGGTCGGTGGCACCTCTACAGGATCGATAACGCTGATGAGGGGAATGTCCCTGGCTTCCTCCAGCTTCGCGCTTTGGTACGACTCCGCCAACGAGGTGTACAGCTGTTGCCGCATCTGCACGGCACGCCGCAACCTGTCTTCCTCAAGATTCAACTCGGGCGCCGTCCGCACCTTGTTGACGTCAAGGAACATCCGCAGCCGGTCCTCGGCCGCGTGCAACTCCCCGTTGGTCTCCGACAGCCGGGCTTCGGCGAATTCCTTCTCCGCTGCCGCCTGCCCCTGCCGCCGATGCAGGTTGAACTCGTTTACCTGCGAGAGCAGGTTTTGCAAGATGGTGGCGGAAAGCCCTGGAGTCTCGGCTGTCACGTCAACGGTTATTATGTTCGTCGGCGCGGACGCCTGCGCCTTGACCATCCGGCCGAGGTGATCTATGGCACGCTGGCGCCGCTCAGCCGCGGTCGGCTTGTCGCCGCCATACCGCTCGACCAAGTTGGAGTCGAGTTGTGAGCCGCTGGTACGGTACTTCATTGCGGCGATCTCGCCCAGAATCGCGGGCGATTTGAGAAGCTCGACATAGAATGGCGGCGAATCACTCGCGTCGGCCCCGCTCGCCAGAATGCCGAACTGGGCCGCGAGCCCCTGCGCCCCGCCGGACATGTGACGCCCCTGCGCCACGAAGCTCGCGACCGCGGTGTAGGTCCGCTTAGCGAAAAGCGTCGGCACAGCCAGCACCAGCGCGAGCAGCAGTCCCGACGCCGCGATGCCCACCCGGTGCCGAAGTAGGACGTTCACCAGCCCGATGAGCGAGATTCGCTCGACTGCGGCCTCCACCGGCTGCGGCACTGCACCACCTCCGGCCCGGCGGGACGAGGGAATCCCCGACGGCATGGTCATCGGAAAGTAATCATGGGTTGCCGAGACCCCGAAGCAGCATGACGTCGCGGCCCGGCGGCCCGTGGTGAGCAGTACCCACGACCGTTGCGACGTGTGCCGCTCCGACAATGATCAAAGGCACGACCAAGGAAAACTCGAACATGTTCTTCACCAGGGACACAGAGAAAGGATCCCGGAAGAGCGTGAAAGCCATGCATCCAGACAACATAGCATAGCAAACCTGAGCGGCCGGCCACCGTTGCTTCCGCAACAGCGACAGCGATGCCCCAAGCAGGAATAGAAACGCCATCGAGCCCACGAGCCCGAAGTTGACCATGAAAGAAAGGAACATGTGCAGGGCGCCTAGCGGCGCGAAGACAACGTACCCGTCCTGAGCGGGTCCGTGGAGAAAAAGCGCCGTCTTCATGGGCAGAATGGCCGACGGCACGAGGTTGACCAGATCCCCCATGAGATAGCGCGGCCAATTGATCAGCTCCAAGCGGCCGGCACCCACGAACCGAATGAGCGAGAACGCGGTGAACAGACTTTCGCTCGACAAGTTGGCCGCGACTGCCTGCGGCGACAGCTGCCCGCCGATACGGATCGTCCCGATAGCCCCCGCGAGGACACCGCCCACTGTAAAAAAGCCGCCGAGCCGGAGATAGCCGATGCGCCGAACATAGACTGAGAAGTAAACGAGAGCCATCAGAACCGCCGATGCGATGTAGAGCCGGCCACCGAGAGATAGAAGCAGTGTGGCGATGACCCCGTACGCAGTGGCGTATATCGCTGGCGCGAGACGGGCCAGTCCAGAACCTGCAGCGCGCCTGCGATACGCGACTCTCAAAAAGGCGAGGCTCAACAGAACTAGCGATAGTGCTGAGAGCGTTCCCACATTCTGGTACACAGAGGCGTAGTTGGCGTACCCAGTAAAGAGTCCTCCGCGGACACGCCAAACGTATAGTGCGGCAACTAGGAGCACCGGTGCCCAGATCAGATCGAGCACCACTGGATCAAAACGAAGCTCGCGCGCGGCATGGGTCGGGGAAGCAATCTGCAGCCGACGCCCGAACTTCGCACCCGCGACGAACGAGAGATACATCAACAACGAGAACGAGAGGTACACTGTGACCTGGCGGCTCGTCATGGAGGCGTTGAAAACCCGGTACCAAGCGTTCAGGGCTGGATCCGTGTCGAGAGGCCGCAGCTGGGCGAGTGCGAAAGGGAAAACGGAGTAGAATAGGAAACCGAGGCTGAAGAGCACCACGTGGTCGATCTCTACGCCATCGCGGTGTATCGCGCGATGCAGCGACACTAGCAGCGGCACTGCGGCCGCGAGTAGAAGAAGCGGCGTGTTCACTGCCGGACCATTGCCGTCGCAACGGAGTCATAGACGTCCAGCGTTTCAGCCGCTGTCCTGGCCCAAGAAAACTTCGCAACGTTCGCGTGCCCCAGTCTGACAAGTCGCGCGCGCAACTCCGCGCTGAGCGCACACTGTTGCAACGCATGGGCAATGTCCTCGTCCGACCTGGGATCGAATAGCAGGGCGCTGTTTCCAGCGATCTCCGGCAGGGATCCCGCCGCAGAAGCGGCGACCGCAACGCCTGCAGCCTGCGCATCCAGCAGCGGCAACCCAAATCCCTCGTACAGCGATGGGAACACCAGAAGATCAGCTCCAGTGAGCAGCGCATCTACATCGCGATCCGAGACAAATCCTGTCGTAGTTATCCTCGACGCGACCCCCGAGTTCGAGATCGCCTCGCCCACGGACGAGTCCTCCGGAAGGTGGCCGACGATAACAAGCCGATGTGGAACCGTTGCCGCGATCCTCCCGAACGCTCGCACGAGCGCTGGGATATTCTTGTGCTGATACAGGCTCCCGAACGCGATGATATAGGGACCGTCCACTCGCCAGCCGTCCGCAGGACGATCCGAGCGCGTCACCGCATCGGCCGCCTGACACCTCACGCCGGGCGCGAGATGAGTCACGTTCACGTTCTCCGCGGGCAGCCCCAAACGTGCGACGATCTCTCCCTTGCTGAACTCCGACATCGTGATGACGGCGTCCGCTCTGCGTGCGACGCTCTCGACAAACCGCCCGAGCACGAGCCGCTTGTGCGGCTTCATCGTCACTTCTGGACTGAGGTAATTCAGATCGTGAATTGTGACTGCATGTGCGCAGCCGGGTTGTAGTGGACCCACATAGCCCAGAGAGTGCAACAGCGTTACAGCCTCGCGTCGTACGTACTTGGGAAGAACCGTCTGCTCCCAAGCGTATCGCGCACCGCGACGCTGGGCATTCACAGGGCACACGACGCGTCTGAAGTTTGGAGCTTCGGGCAGAGCGATATCAGCGGCTTCGCGGTTCACGAAGACCACGTAGTCATTGTCGGGACTAGTCTTCGCGAACGCATGCAGAAGCGACCTGGCATACGTCTCGGTTCCACCGACAATGCCCGGAAGGAGATACAGAAGATTGATTCCGATGCGCACCGCGTGCTACTGAGGCCTGCGCGACGTTACGAGGGCGGCGGGGCTCTCTCCGATGGACTTGAGGTACCAGTCGTACGTGAGCTGGATGCCGCTCCGTAGATCGGTGTTGGGCCGCCACCC
>JBPCNJ010000079.1:0-7173 GCA_051001375.1 Gemmatimonadaceae bacterium | reverse complement strand
TCAACCAGATCCTCGCTCACGGCGTGCTCCAGTCGCTCTGCCTCATCGTGCACCGTGTTCCACGTGTAGCCCAGAGCGTGTACCAGATACGACTCTACAATCCGGTGCCTCCGCAAAGTTCTGAGTGCGGCGCAGCGTCCGCGCCGTGTAAGACGAACGCCGCGGTACCGTTGATATTCCAGCCATCCCTGCGAAGCCATGCGGCGCACCATCCCAATAACCGAGGCCGGGGCGACGCACAACCGGTGCGCGATCTCGTTTGTGGGCGCGGTGCCCAGTACCGCTTCAAGCTCGAAAATCGCCTTGAGATAGTCTTCGACCGATCCGGTCAGTGGTATCGCAGCCATCATCGTACTCACCCGGTAAAGAGTTGGAGCAACAGCCACGCGTTCAGGCCAGCAATCACGATCCCAACGGTATACGCAAGAACCTTGACCCACGCCGCGTTGGCGAATTCACCCATCTTCTCACGGCTTGAGGTGAAGCGCACGAGCGGAAAGACCGCGAACGGTAGTTGCATGCTGAGTACCACCTGACTCAGCACCAGGAGCTTGGCCGTACCGCCTTCACCATACATGATTGCAACGACGGCCGCGGGAAGAATTGCGATGGCGCGCGTGATGAGTCGCCGTACCCATGGAGCGAGACGGATCTCCAGGAATCCTTCCATCACAATCTGCCCCGCCAACGTCCCTGTGAGCGTCGAGTTCTGGCCCGAGGCAAGCAGCGCCAGCGCAAACACCGTCCCCGCGCCCGCGCCCAACAACGGCGTGAGCAGACGGTACGCATCCTGAATTTCGGCCACTTCGGTGTGGCCCCTCGTGTGGAACGACGCAGCGGCGACGATCAGAATCGCCGCGTTGACGAACAGCGCGAACGTGAGCGCGATGGTCGAGTCCGCGAAGGCGTAGCGCACCGCTTCCCTTCTGCCGTGCGCCGTCTCCGCGTAGCGCCGCGTCTGCACTATTGAGGAATGCAGATACAGATTGTGCGGCATCACGGTGGCGCCTAATATGCCGATCGCCAGGTACAGCGCCGTCGGGTTGGACACAATCTGGCGTGATGGAACGAAGCCGTGCAGCACCTGCGCAATCGGCGGACTGGACAGAAAGATCTCGAACATAAAGCAGACCCCGACTGCCGCGACGAGTCCAACGACGAGCGCCTCGAGTCGGCGAAATCCCTTATTCTGCAGATACAGAATGACGAGCACGTCGAGCGACGTAACGACCACGCCGAGCGCGATCGGAATCTTGAAGAGCAGGTTCAGCGCGATCGCCGACCCGATGACCTCGGCCAGATCGCATGCGGCAATCGCGAGCTCCGCCACCAGTTGCCGTGCTCGAGCACCGGGATGCTGCGATACGATTCTCCGAGGCTGGGCCCTCCCCTGGTTCGGCGCCAACCCGTTTCGGACGGTTGTTCTACTTCAGTTTGAGTATGCGGTAAAGCCATACTCAGAAGTTAGGCGTGCCTAACTCTTTCTTCAAGCTCGAGTAAGTCGCTGCTCGACCTTTAGAGGTCTCCTGCGCTACGCTAGTCTTCTATCGCTCCGCCCTGGGCCGCCCATTCACCAAAGCCGCCGCTCATGGATTCCGCGTGGTCGTAGCCCATCTGCCTGAGTGTGTCGGCGGCCAGGGCCGAGCGGGAGCCGCCGGCGCAGTAGACCACGACGCGTTTGGCGCGATCGATTACGGACTCGACTCTGCCTTCGAGCTGGCCGCGCGGGATGTGCACCGCGCCGGGAACGTGACCCAGGTTCCACTCACTCGGTTCGCGCACGTCTAGAAAGACCACATCGGCGTCAGTTGCGCTGGCCATGGCATCGGACGGCGTCACTTCGGTGATGCGTGACTTTGCTTCGTCGATCAGATCTCTTCCCGTCTTTGTCATTACTGTATCTCCACGTTGAGAGTAAGCGCGTCGGCGTCGAGTGTGGCAATTGCGCCGAGCGGAATGGTCCACTGGTCGTCGATGTGGCCGAGTGGAATGCCGGTGATGCACGGGACATTTAACGCGACCGCGAACTCGCGGAGTACATCATCGAGAGTGCGACTGAGACGTGTGTCATCACTCGATTCATCCGCGTCGCAGCCGGTGCACTGACCAAAGGCGATGCCGGCAATGTCGTTGAGTGCGCCGGTAAGTATCAGTTGTGTCAGCATGCGATCCATGCGGTACAGTCCTTCATTTGTATCTTCCAGAACAAGAATGGCGTCGCGCATGTCTGGAAAGTATGGTGTTCCAGCGATGGATGAGACAACCGACAGGTTGCCGCCGACGAGCCGGCCGCGTGCACTGCCGCCGCAAATGACGCGTGCGTTGCTTGCACTGCCTGCGTGGCCGCACGGATCCACATGGTCGATGAGTGCGCGCGCGAACGAGTCGCGCGAAAACGGTGACAGCTCCGCGCGCGCGACCGGTGCATGATACGAAACAATATTGCACATGCGCCCGACGGCTGCGTGCAACGCGGTAATGTCGGAGTAACCCATCACGGCTTTCGGATGACGTCGGAGTGCGTCCCAGTCTATCTGCGTAAGCATACGCATTATGCCATAGCCGCCGCGCAGACACCAGACAGCATCGATGGAATCGTTGCGTAGCGCAGCATTGAAATCTTCCAGACGTTGACTGTCTGTTGCAGCGAAGTAGCTGTATCGCGCTAGCACCCATTCCCCGACAACCGCATCCCAACCAAAGGATCGCGCAGTCTTAATACCGCGCTCCACATCAGCTTGGCCGTGCAGTGGACCTGACGGAGCTACAAGGGCGACGCGTGCTCCGGGAGCGAGCGACTGAACGGACAAAAGGCAAGAGATTGGCATGGATTTACAACCTAATATGGCGCGTAGTAGCCGTCCCGGCGCAACACATATGGCACATGCGTTGCGCGTGTTAAAGATGCGAGATCAGAAGTGATTTTACATCTCTTGGAGGGAAACATCATGGCCGGAAGCAACAAGGGTGGAGACAACGACAGCGATAAGAATAGAAACTCCTCTGGCGCAAGCGGTAAGAACCCTAGCGGTCCTAAGAGCTCCGGATTGGAAGCGTCGAGCTCGACTTCGTCCACGCGTCCCGATGATCTGGAAGGAAGCTTGGGCGGCTCGCAAGGCAACGCCAACAATCCGTCTTACGGCGGCAGTTCCGGAAGCTCAGGAGGTTCGAGCGGTTCAGGAACGTCGGGCAGTTCCGGTGGAAAGAGTGGCTCTGGGAGTTCCAGCAGCGGCTCCGGCATGAGTGGCACTGGCGGGTCGGGCAGTGCGTCGGGCTCCGGCAATACACGTGGTGAAGGTGGCTACGGTGATGACACTGGCTTCACCGGCGGCTCGAGCACGGCACGCGGTGGATCGACAGGCGGAACCGGCGATATGGAAGATGCCGATGACTCGCTCGACAGCGGCAGCTCACGTGGGAAGAGTGGGTCCGGCGGATCAGGCGGCAGCTCCGGTGGCGGGTCCGGCGGCATGGGCGGCTCGGGTTCCGGCGGAAGCACTGGTGGGAAGTCGGGCGGTACTGGCGGCAGCGGTGGATCGTCAGGCGGTACCGGAGGCACGGGTGGAACCGGCGGATCGCGCGGGTCTTAAGGCAGCGGCGGCACCGGCGGTCGCTCCAGCGGTGAGTAGATAGCAGCAAGACGATTGATCGCTGCTCGCTGAGTGTAGATCTTGACGTGCAGATCCTATCGAAAGAGGCGCGCCTGAAGGGGCGCGGCTCTTTCGATTTATGCCCATGTTTCACGCGTATCTTTCACGCGTGTCTCTACTGCAGCATCGCAGCTCCGTTGTCGCGATCGTCGCCGCGCTTCCCTGGATTATCACGCCGCTCGTAGTGATCGCACGAATGGCTCAGTCGTGCACTCTCAATGAGGAGTCGCCCGAGTTGCCCGCTGACGCGCCGAGGACAACGGTCATCATTCCGGCCCGGAATGAGGCACATAACATTGCGCTGTGTCTGCGGTCGGTGCTGCTCTCACCATACGCGCCGCTCGGAGTCATCGTCGTGGATGATCACTCCACCGATGCCACCGCTCGAATCGCGCGCGAGATAGCAGCATCCGACCCGCGTGTTCATGTACTCACCAATCCGGATCTACCGCCTGACTGGTTCGGGAAGCAGTGGGCATGTTGCAATGGCGCGCAGGCTGCAACGGGCGACATTCTCATCTTCGTCGATGCCGACACGCGAATCGCACCGGATCTCATCACCCGCTCGGTGAATGGCATGCTTCGCACCGCAGCCGATCTCTATTCGGTGATCGGTCGGCAGGAGATGCACACGTTCTGGGAACGCATGATCCAGCCGCAGATTTTTAACATGCTCGGCACTCGGTACGGCGGTACCGAACTCGTCAATCGCTCGCCACACGCGTATGACAAGATCGCTAACGGCCAGTACCTGATGATCCGCCGATCGGCATACGAGGCGATGGGCGGCCATGCAATCGTCCGCACGTACGTGGCTGAGGATCTGATGCTTGCGCAGACCTTCTTCGCCGCGGGACGCAAGACTGTGGTGGTGCTCGGCTGGGACCAGCTCGCAACTCGCATGTACACCTCGCTGCGTGATCTCGTGAGTGGTTGGCGCAAGAACGTGTACGCTGGCGGGCGTCACGCCGTTCCCGGCGGCCGCGTGGGTCAGCTACTCTTTCCCGTGATGCTCCCGATGCCGGCGCTCATGGAGCTGGTGCCGCTCGCCGTTCTACTCGCGGGTGCGTTCGGTCTCATACCGGCCGCTGTGACACTGTGGAGTGGGATAGTCACTGCGGCGCTGCTGCTATGGTGGATCTTTGTCTATGTCGTCAATGGGGAGAAAGTCTGGTACGCATTGCTCTTCCCCGTCGGCGCGGCGGCGCTGCTGTACATTCTCATTTCCGCGACCGCAAGCGGGAGCAACGTGGCGTGGAAAGGACGACAGTACACCAGCGAAGATCCGGGCATGCCATAGACTGGGTTACACACCCGACAATTCGCCACTAGGCCTCCGTTCCATTGAGGGATTCAAATGATGCGAACCGCACTCAGCACCCTGGTGTCGCTCTTCATCGTGCTCGTGCCCGGCGCAAGCGCTCAGACGCCAGTAGACTCCGCGCTCGCTGCGTACATCGCCGGCATCAGGGCGGTCGATAGCCACGCCCACCCTATGCGCCCGATCCCGCCAGGAGGGTCACCAGACACGGAGTACGACGCGCTGCCGTTGGATGGGATACCCTCCTTCCCGCTTCCCTGGCGACTGCGGGCCGAGAACCCGGAGTGGCGCGTCGCGCAACATGCACTGTACGGCGTGAGCCTCGCCGACACGGGCGCCACATACCGAGAGGCGCTGCACTCGGCAGTCCGCCGTATTACGCAACAGGAGGGCGAGCACTTTCCGGAGTGGGTGCTCGACAAGATCGGCACCGACGTCATGCTAGCCAATCGCATCGCGCTCGGCACCGGCCTCAAGCCGCCGCGCTTCCGTTGGGTATCGTTCGCAGACGCTCTCATGTTCCCGCTCGATGTCCGCACCGAAGCCATGCGCACGCCCGACACCCGCTCGCTCTATCCCAAGGAAGCGACGCTTCTGCGACGCTACATGCACAACGTCGGTGTCGCCACTCTCCCGCGCACGCTGGACGCATACGTCGCCGCGGTCGTCGTGCCCACTCTCCGGCAACAGCACCAGAACGGTGCCGTGGCCGTGAAGTTCGAGGCGGCTTACCTCCGCCCGCTCGACTTCGATGACCCGGACACGGTACTCGCGCGCCGCGTGTATGCGCAGTACGTGACTGGCGGGACACCCACACGTGCGGAGTACAAGGTGCTTGAGGACCACCTTTTCCGAACGATCGCGCGTGAAGCGGGGCAACTCGGGATGGGCGTGCAGATCCACACCACCGAGGGCTTCGGCGGGTTCTACATGACGCACGGTAGCGCGCCACACCTGCTTGAGCCCGCGTTCAACGACTCCACGCTCCGCGGCACGAATTTCGTCATCGTGCATGGCGGTTGGCCGCTTACGGGAGAAACCCAATCACTGCTCTCAAAGCCCAATGTGTACGCCGATATCTCTGCGATCTCGCTGTTCGTCGAGCCGACCGAGCTGGCGCGTGTACTGCGACAATGGCTCGGCGAGTGGCCGGAGAAAGTGCTATTCGGGACGGATGCGTTCGATGGAGGCCCGGAGCAAGGGTGGGCCGAAGCGGCGTGGCTCGGCACCACATCCGCGCGTCGCGCACTCACGATCGCGCTCACAGGGATGATGCGCGACGAGGAGATCAGCCGCGGTCGGGCCGAGTTGCTCGCCCGAATGGTGCTGCGCGACAATGCAATCGCAGCGTACCACCTCCAGCTCGAGTAGCGCGCCCGGAATGTACGTCTGAGTAGAGCGCAAGCATATACGTTGCAGTGAGCGCGTGATCGCAATTCGTCGCAAGGAGACACATTGATGGTTCGCGTTTTTGGGATTTTCCTGGCGATAGCTTTGTCCATTTTGGGTCTACTGCATTTATACTGGGCGGTCGGCGGCAGATTTGGAATCGCGGTAGCTATTCCGACCGCCGGTGGCGAACATCTTTTGAACCCTTCGCCGTTCTGGACCGTGTTAGTAGCGGCGGCACTCTTCGCCGCAATGCTCGTCGTGCTTGGACGGCTCAAGGTTTGGGGCGCGTTTGTCCCAAGCTGGATTTTCTATCTGGGCACCTGGGTAATTTCGGTGTTGTTCTTACTTCGCGCGATCGGCGATTTTCGATATGTCGGCTTTTTTAAGCGCATCACGGACACGACCTTTGCACATTGGGATACAATTTTATTTTCGCCGCTCTGTCTGGTCATCGCCATTCTTGCTTTTCTGATTAGCTATCACGAGGCATAAGAAGCCGAAGGAAATGCGTAAGTCATGTTCATGAATACGGAGTCTGTCATCGTTTGGCTCGCGCTGGTGCTAGTGTGCATGGCGCGGCGTCGTTCTCAATCATGAACTCACCCTCGCAGTCGGTCTTGTTGTGGTTGCCGTCGTCAGTCGCTGGGGTCTCAACGTTCAAGGTAGCACGCGCCGCGGGCAAGCCGACGTCTAGCAGGTTGCTGAAAAAGTCATGAAAGCCTAACCGCAGTGTGTGCGGCGTGCTGTATGTGGGCGCGACTCCAAAGCGAGCGTGCGCAATCCGTGGTTCGGCTGCCCCTCAGACGGCGC
>JBPCNJ010000078.1:0-4109 GCA_051001375.1 Gemmatimonadaceae bacterium | reverse complement strand
CGCGACGCGTCCAGCTCATGTCGGAAACGTGGATGAGTCCGTCGATACCCGGCTCGATCTCCACGAATGCGCCAAAGCTGGTCAGGTTGCGGACCTTGCCCGTGAGGCGCATGCCGATGGGGTACCGCTGCGGCAGCGTCATCCATGGGTCCTCCTCGGTTTGCTTCATGCCGAGTGAGATCTTCTCTTCCGACGGGTCGACCTTGAGCACAACTGCCTCGATAGCCTCGCCGATGGAAACGATCTTGCTCGGGTGACGAACGTTGCGCGTCCAGCTCATCTCGCTGATGTGCACCAGCCCTTCGATGCCCGGCTCCAGCTCGATGAACGCGCCGTAGTTGGTGATTGACACCACCTTTCCGGACACCCGTGTACCGACCGGGTACTTCTCCGCCACGTCCTGCCACGGATAGCTCTGGAGCTGCTTGAGTCCGAGCGAGATGCGCTCGCGGTCCCAATCAATGTCCAGAACCTTGACCTCGAGCTCCTGGCCGATTTGAACCATCTCGGACGGATGCGTGACGCGACCGTACGACATGTCCGTAATGTGCAGCAGACCGTCAACGCCACCGAGATCGATGAACGCACCGAAGTCGGTGATGTTCTTGACGACGCCTTTCCTGACCTGGTCCTTCTGCAGCTCCTTCATCAGGCGCTCGCGCTTTCCGGCGCGCTCCTGCTCCAGGATCACGCGGCGCGACACGACGATGTTGCGGCGGCGCTTGTTCAGCTTGATGATCTTGAAGTCAAACGTCTGCCCGAGCAGCTCGTCGACGTTGGGCACGCGGCGGAGCGCGATCTGGGAACCTGGCAGGAAGGCGTCCACACCCATGAGATCGACGACAACGCCGCCCTTGATCTTCTTGGTGAGAATGCCGGCCACCGGCTGATCGCTCTCGTACGCAACGCGGATGCGCTCCCAGACTCGCATGAAGTCTGCTTTCTTCTTGGACAGGACAACGGAGCCTTCCATGTCCTCCAGATGCTCGAGCAGAACTTCCACCTCGTCACCCGCCTTGAGCTCGGGCATGTCCTTGAACTCTTCGAGCGGGATGGTGCCTTCCGACTTGAAGCCGATGTCAAGGATGACCATGTTGTCGCGGATATCGAGGACGCGAGCGTTGACGATCTCGCCCTCCTCGATTGACGCCATGGTGCCGTTGTACATCGCCATCATCGCCTCGAGCTCATCGCTCGAGTAGTCATCCTCGTCGTACAGCTCAGGACGGAGGTTGGCAAGCGGCCGGAGTTGCGCGCGCTGCATGTCGCGCTTTTCGCGCGCCGTCATCGCCGCGGTTTCTCGCGCGGCGAGCGTGTCAGCGAGCGTGTCTGCGGTCGTGCCGGTTAGGGTTTCTGTCTCGGGCATTTGCAAGGTAGGAGTGTTGGCCGGCGATTCTACCGGAACCTGTAAATATAAGATCTGGCCTATTGTCTAGCAACGATCACGCCGATCTGCCGCCCGGTGTCGCCCGCCCGGTGCGAGAAGAAAGTATCGTTGTCACACCGGGTGCACGATGCTGAGACGGAGATGTTAGAGACCCCGGCGCTTCGGGCGTCCTCCGCGATCAGGGCACGGATGTCGACGTTGCCCGAGCGAGTGCACGGTTCGCCCGTAAGGCGGGAGCGGACGTCAGCGGAAACTTCGTAGCAGCGGCCGCAGATTGCCGGTCCCACATGCACGTGCAGTTCATCCGGCGCGACTCCCGCGCGGCCCAGCACCCGGATCGCTTCGAGGACGATCTTCGCCTCGGTACCGCGCCAGCCGGAATGCGCGATCGCGACCGCGCCGGACTGGGGGTGCGCGATAAAGACGGGAGCGCAATCGGCCGCCGACACTGCCAGCGCTACCCCGGGCTCGGTGCTGGCGTGGCCATCCGCGGGTGGAGTGCGTAGGAAGCCGGTCCATGACGTCGCGTGCGTTAGAACCCTGGCTCCGTGTACCTGCGGGGCGACGCAGATGCCTCTCGCGTCGCCAGCCAAACCTTTCCGGAGCCCCGTCCAGCGTCCCCTCACCTCGGCCACCGGATCGCTGCCCGCGAGACCAAAGGTGCCGGCCGCGCGCATGGTGGTGAAGGCCAGGATGCCGAGCGCGGCGAATTCCTCGACCGGCTGCACTACCGTATGAAATCGTGTGTTCATGGTTATTCTGCTGTGGGCGGCCGGCAGTGGGCGACCGGCGGCCGACCCTACATGTGGCGCCGGTCTTCCACGCGTTGCACGTTTGCGCCGAGCGCCGTGAGACGCTCGTCAATTCGCTCATAACCGCGCTCGATCTGGACGACGTTGTTGATCGTGCTCGTCCCGCTGGCGCAGAGTGCGGCGATCAACATCGCCATTCCGGCGCGGATGTCGGGCGATTCCATGGTTGCTCCGTGGAGCGAGCTGGGCCCGCTGACCAGGCAGCGGTGTGGGTCGCACAGGACGATCGTCGCGCCCATGCCGATCAGCCTGTCGACGAAGAAGAGGCGCGATTCGAACATCTTTTCGTGGACGAGGACGACACCCTCGCACTGTGTGGCCGCAACGATGGCTATCGACATCGTGTCCGCCGGAAAGGCGGGCCACGGTTGGTCCTCGAGCTTGGGAATGTGACCGCCGAAATCCTTCTGAACGCGCAGTTCCTGATCGGCGGGAACGATCAGATCCGCACCTTCAATATTGCAGCGGATGCCCAAACGCTCGAAGCCTATCAGCGTGGAGCGAAGATGCTCAACGCCCGCGTCCTGGATACGGAGGTTGGAATGTGTAACCGCGGCGAGTCCAATGAACGACCCGACCTCGATGTGGTCAGGACCAATGGCGTAGCTGACGGGCGCGTCGCCTAGTGAGCGGCCACCGTGGACCGTCAGCACGTTGGTACCAATTCCATCTATCTGAGCGCCCATGGCCACGAGAAAGTGCGCCAGATCCTGGACGTGTGGCTCGCTCGCTGCATTGCGTAGCACGGTATCGCCCTCGCAAGCCGCGGCGAGGATCAGGGCGTTCTCCGTCCCCGTGACACTCGGCTCATCCAGAAAGACGTCCGCGCCGTGCAGCCGCTCCGCCGTCATCTGGTATCCATGATCTTCGGTCACGCGCACGCCCAACTGCCCGAAGGCAAGGAAGTGCGTGTCGAGCCGGCGGCGGCCGATGACGTCACCACCGGGCGCCGGAAGCTTGATGCTGCCACACCGCGCTATAAGCGGCGCCGCTAGCAAAATCGACGCTCTGATCTTTACACACAGAGCCGGATCGAGGTCGGCCGGCTTGAGGTTGGCCGCCTGAATGTGAAGCGTGTTTCGCTCAGCCCATTCAGCCGTGGCTCCGACGGATCTGAGCAGTTCGACCAACGTTTCGAGATCGCGGATGCGCGGAACGTTGGTTAGCTCGACGCGGTTACGCGACAAGAGTGCGGCCGCAACAATGGGCAGCGCCGCATTCTTGTTGCCGGACGGGCGAATCGTTCCGTGGAGGCGATTGCCACCTTCCACGATGTATTGGACAGCTGACATATTTCGCGACAATATAGGCAAAGTCGCGCGTGACGGTGGAAGGTGCGGCGGATTCCTGCCGTTCGCGGAGGCTGTGGACTGGCCTCTCACTTGCACCAAACGGGCCCATGCACGAGATGACGCACCTGGCAGCTCTCCTCATTCAGGTGGGCCACACGCTACCGGATACCCTGGTCACCAAACAGGTGACGACCGAGCCGGGAATCTTCTCGAAGATCACCACCGTCGCGAGTGGGCTGGCGACACTCGCCCTGCTGGTGCTGGCTGTGGGGCTCGTGCCGGCAGCATGGAACTTCAGAAAGACGTATAAGAAGGTGAACGATCTGCTTGACCGCGTATACGGCGACGTTTCGCCACTGGTCCGGAGCGCGAGCATCGCGGCGGACGACGCCAAGGACATTCTCGCCATCGTCAAGGGTGATGTGCGGCAGGTGCAACAAACGATTGCGGCGGCCAACTCTCGGCTGCTCAAGGCAGTGCGCGAAGCTGAAGAGAGGTTGGACGAGTTCAATGCCCTGATCGAAGTGGTGCAGGGCGAGGCAGAGTCAGCGTTTATCGGAACGGCAGCAACAGTGCGCGGTGTCCGCACGGGACTCACGCATGCATTCGATCCAGAGG
>JBPCNJ010000077.1:0-3573 GCA_051001375.1 Gemmatimonadaceae bacterium | reverse complement strand
CGATCGCAACTGCCGCGCGGAGCGCGAGCGACATCATTGTTGAATGTGTATAGCGTTGATTGAGTCACCCTCGACGGGCGCGTCCATGGGGGCAAGTCCGCGGGCCACGAACGCAAAGAGAGTATAGTGACCATCGAGGTGCGGTTGATCAGTGAGTGTCAGGAAATACTGGCTGCCGCCCGTGTCGGGGCCTGACAGGGCCATCCCGACGGCGCCGCGCGTGTAGCCAAGCAGATTTAGCTCGTCGCGAATCGAGTAGCCCGGACCACCGTTTCCGTCGCCGCGCGGGTCACCGTCCTGGGCGACAAAGCCTGGAACGACGCGGTGAAAGGTTGCGTGATCGTAGTAGTGGCCCACGGCCAGAGTAGCAAAGTTATTCACGGTGAGCGGCGCTTCGGATGCGTTGAACTGGAGTGTAATTTCGCCGCGTGATGTCAGCAGCTGAGCGCGCGCTGGGCGTCCGGCAAGGGCGGGCAGTACCACGCGGCGCACGATGTCCTGGTACCACTGAATCGTTCTACCGCTCGCTGTTGAGTCGGGCACCGGCTTATAGCCAGGCAGAGATTCGCGCGCGACGGGATCTGGGTCGGAAAGGGCGGTGTGCAGCGCCGCCTGAATGATAGAGTCGCGACGTGCGGTATCGCTGGACGCGAGGACGTCGTAGGCGCTCGCGCGGACGCGACCGTCTGGATCATGCACCGCGGCGAGAGCTATCGCGCGCGCGCGCAGGGTGTCGGGGGAAGCGGACCACGCGGACAGCGCGGAGGAGCGGAGCTTCCAGTCCCCGGAGTGACGCCAGAGTGAATCGGCCGCGATTGGGAAGCCGGCGGCGGTCGCTGACTCGATCAGAGAGCGGCGATATTTGTAGGCTGTGTCCGCGCTCCAGGCGGAGCGCCAGGCGGTGGAATCGGAGCCGAAGGCGGTGGCAACGCTCTGGGCCGCGGCAATGCGGACGTTGTCATCCCTATCGTGTAGCATGCCGAGCAAAATGCCGCGCGATCGCATGGCGTAGGTACCGAGCGAGCGGGCGGCGTTAATGCGGACGTCGGGATTGACGTCGGCGGCCAAGCGGGCGAGGCGTGCGAATGTAGGCTGGTCCAAGGAGTCAGCTACCGTCTTCGCGGTAAGCTCCCGCGCCACTTCGCCGCGGAATGCCGCGTCCGGTTGCGACGCGTCGAGAAGTGCTCGCGCGCCAGCAGGAGAGCGCTGGCGCGCGATGGCGTACGCGGCGGCCCAGCGCGTCAACGCGTCACGCGATTGCAGAAACGGCTGGACCGCGCGGAAGTCGACAGGCCTCAACTTGGCCGCGGCGAGGAGCAGGGCGACCTGAACGCTATCCTCACCGGTGCCCCGGGTCGCCGGTGTTCCGCTCAGCAGTTGGGAGATCTGGATGCGTGCTGGGGCGCCGATCTCGCCCAATGCCCAGGCGGCCGAACGAGCCGCGGGACCGTGCCTTCGGACGAGTGCAGCAAGCAGCGGAATGGACGCAGTATCGCGAGCGAGTCCGAGACCGAAACTGGCAGTCGCGGCGTAGCGCGACGCGGCATCGCCAGCGATGGAGCGAAGCGAAGGAAGCACCTGATTTCTGTGCGTGAGCGCAAGCTGTGCCAGGGTACGCACCGCGACCGCGCGCAACACGTCAGAGCTCGACGCCCGCGCGGAGCGAATGGCGATGGAATCGAGCTCTCGCCTGTCCGCGGCGCGCAGCAGTTGCGCGTACACGGTTACTTCCCCGCTGGACAAAGTGCGCCGGGGCGCCGCTCTGTGTTGTGCGTGGGCCAACGCCGCGCATGCGGTGAACCCTGCAAAACAAAGTGCGACATTCGCTCGAATCGACAACCGGCGGCGGGCGTCGATCATCTCACGCAACCAGCACGCGCTCGAGAGCTTCGCGTAGATACGGAGGGATCGCGCTGGTCTTTCCGTCTCGACTCATCGCGACGAGCGTGGTGTAGCCCGTGACGAGGACGGTGCCGTCTGCGCTTGTAACTTCGTACTCGAAACGAACCACGCGCGATCTGACCTCGGCGACCGATGTGACGACGCGAATAGTTTCGTCGTACCGCGCGGGCCGACGATAGCGCAGATGAGCTTCAACGACAGCAAGGGCGACTCCATCGCGCTCCAAATCCGCGTACGACGCACCGATCGCGCGGATGAAATCGGTTCGGCCGACTTCACACCAGATGAGATAGTTGGAGTGGTACACAACGCCCATCTGGTCAGTCTCCGCGTAGCGCACGCGCAACTCGCTTACATGCCGCATTTGTTAAGATACCGCCGCGGCGCTAAGCTTGTCGCGTGCTTCCAACACCGTGTCATATCGTTTCTGACCTGCATCTGGGCGTGTCGCAGGCCGTTGTCGAGCGATCGTTCGAGAAGTATCTAGCATCGCTCCCGGGGAGCGCGCAGGCGCTTGTGATCAATGGGGATCTGTTCGATTTCTGGTTTGAGTGGAAGAGCGTCATCCCGAGGCACGGTTTCCGGGTGCTCGCGGCGCTCGCCGCTGTGAGGGAGGCGGGCGTACAGATCGTGTACATCGCTGGGAACCACGATTGCTGGGGCGGAGACATCCTCACAGAGGACGTCGGGGTCGAGTACCACATGGGACCGTGGCAGGGACACATTGGGCCGTGGCGCGTGCGCGTGGAGCACGGTGACGGACTGCGAGAGCGGGAGGATCGCAAATATCGCATGATTCGCCCGGTGATGCGGTCACCGTTCGCGACGCGACTGTTCCGCCGGCTGCATCCCGACTTCGCGACACGCATAGCGCTTGGCAGCTCAAGCGCGAGCCGAACGTATCGCGCTCTGGACG
This sequence comes from Gemmatimonadaceae bacterium, assembly GCA_051001375.1. Taxonomy (GTDB): domain Bacteria; phylum Gemmatimonadota; class Gemmatimonadetes; order Gemmatimonadales; family Gemmatimonadaceae; genus Fen-1247. The sequence continues at coordinate 755 of JBPCNJ010000077.1, read as the reverse complement.
GCGGCGAGGGACTGCGCCGCATCGCGCACAGTGGGCTCAAAAACGAAGCAGATCTGGATGTTCTAGTATACGGCCACTCGCATGTGGCGGCGCTGGAGCGCGTTCAAGGCGCCGGCGTTTTCGCTAACGCTGGTTCATGGCTCGACTCACCAACGTACCTGGAAATTCACGACGATCGGATTGAGCTGCGCGAGTGGGTGGAGCAGAACGCGTCAGCCCAGAGTAACCGTCTCGACGTTGTGGATCGCTGAGCCAAGAAAGCGCTGGCCCAAGCGCAAGAACTGGTCGGGAACGTCAGAGGCGATGAAGCGGAGTGTGGCCCGGTCGGTGCGGGGCGGATGGCGCAATCCACGGTCGGTGAGCATGCGCGCCGTTTCAGCCGCGGTCTCTTCCGCACTGTCGATGAGCTGGATGTCCGGGCCAACGGCCGCGCTGATGATCGGTTTCAGGAGTGGGTAGTGGGTGCAGCCGAGCACGAGAGTGTCGATGCCGGCGCTGGCGAGCGAGTTAAGATAGTCGTGCGCGACGAGCTGGACCGCGGCGTGGTCCAGCCATCCCTCTTCCACAAACGGAACGAAGAGCGGGCACGCCCTGGAGACCACGTCGATGTCGCTTGCGACGGCGTGAATGGCGCGCTCGTACGCGCCCGACGCGATTGTCCCCTGAGTACCAATAACGCCGACTCGGCGCGATCGCGTCGTGCGCGCCGCGGCGCGCGAGACAGGATCGATGGCGCCGACAATGGGGAGGTCAAC
>JBPCNJ010000076.1:0-4444 GCA_051001375.1 Gemmatimonadaceae bacterium | reverse complement strand
CTTCCAGGTACTGGATGAACATGTGGCACAGCGGCCACAGCGCGCTGTTCGCGAAGCCCAGATAATAGTCGTTCACGTCAGCTGCATCGAGCCATACGCGACGGAGCGTGTAGCGAGGATCGCCGGGCGGAACGGCGACCCGTCCCGATGCGTCCACCACGTCCGCATCCGCGTCCCCCGATGCCCACGCTACCCATGTCCCAGCGACCTGGCGAAGAATCGGATCGAGCGCGGAAACCAGGCCGCCGGCCGGCAAGCGAACAGTCATCCCATCGGATGTACGCACGTGCTCATACGGCTCCCGGTTCGAGAGCAGGATCAACCCATGCTCGGCGAGCTGTTCAGTAGTATCTGACATGTCCGTTCGCCACATCATTCAAGACGAGTGCCTAACCGTGCGCGAACGGTCGTGCGTAGAGAATCCACTGGCCGCCGCCTATCGCGAGATCCTGGCTAGATCTCCGAAGACTGCGCCAGACTTTCGCGCCTGGAGACTTCCGTAACTCCCTTCACCTTTCTGATCGCGCGAAGAATCTTGCGCAGGTGCATCAGGTTCTCGACCTCCACCTCGACGGCGCCGGTGACACGAGCGTCGAGGCTCTTTAATTCGAAGCTGCGTATGTCGGTGCCGTTACTGCTCACCGCGGTTGCGATATCGGCGTAAAGCGTTCGGTGGTCCGTCGCCTCAAGCCCAAGTCGGACGAGAAAACGCTCACCCTGGACCTCCTGCCAATCGATCTCAAGCCTCCGCTCCGGCTCGTCGTCCAGCAGCATGAGATTGGGACAGTCCGCGCGGTGGATACTCACTCCCCGCCCGCGTGTCACATAGCCAGAAACCGAGTCGCCGGGAACGGGCTGGCAACACTGCGCGTAGCGCACGAGTAAGCCATCGGCGCCCTGAATGCGGATCCCGCGTCCGGTGCCGCGCACGCGGTCCACCAGGCGCTCCAGCGGCCCAGGAGGCGCCGGCTCGGTAGCCGTGTCCATCTGCGGATGCAACTGGCGAATCACGTCACCAACGCTCAACTGGCCCTGCCCCACAGCTGCAACAAGGTGTGTCGTGTCGGCGATTTTCAAGCCCTTGGCCGCTGCCGACAGCTCGTCATCAGTCGGACGCGACACACGGCGGCGCCTGGCCTCCTTGTCGATCATTTCGCGGCCGAGCTTGATGGCGGTCTTCTGCTCCTCCATGCGAAGGCGCTGACGGATACGGTGCCGAGCTCGGCCGGTGCGCACATGCGCCAGCCAGTCGCGATTGGGACGCGCGGTGGGCGAGGTGAGAATTTCGACCGTGTCGGAGTTCTTCAACTCACGCGCGAGCGGCGCAATCTTGCCATTCACGCGCGCGCCGTAGCAGTGGATACCGACCTCCGTATGCACCGCAAAAGCGAAATCGATGGGCGTCGCGCTCTTGGGCAACTGGATCACGTCGCCCGTCGGCGTGAACACAAAGATCTCGTCGGCGTACAGATCCAGCTTCAGAAACTCGAGGAACTCGTCCGGCGTCTTGGCGTCCAACTGCAACTCCAGAACCTGCCGAAACCACTGAAGATGCCGATCCAGCTCGTCAGCGCTCCCTGCGTTTTCTTTGAACCGCCAGTGTGCGGCGATGCCGTAATCCGCTGTTCGGTGCATGTCGCGCGTACGAATCTGAATCTCGAACAGCTGCCTCCCAGGGCCGAAGACGGTCGTGTGCAGCGACTGGTATCCGTTCGACTTGGGCTGCGCGATGTAGTCCTTGATGCGTTCCTGAAACGGCGTCCAGCCGTCGTGAATGACGCCGAGCGCGTGGTAGCAATCGGGAACCGAATCGACCAGCACGCGGATAGCGAGGAGATCATAGATCTCCTCGTATGGCTTCTCCCGCATCTGCATCTTCTTGTAGATGGACCACAGATGCTTGGGACGGCCGGTAATGTCGGCGTTCGCGATTCCGGCCCGCGCCATCTCCTTGATCAACGGCTCGCGCATCTGCGCCACCAGATCGTCCCGCTCGGCCCGCTTCTGCGCGACGAGCTTGGCGAGGCTGCGGTACGCGTCCGGCTCCAGATGCTTGAACGCCAGATCCTCCAGCTCCCATCTCACGCGCGCCATGCCAAACCTGTGCGCCAGAGGCGCATACAGATCGCGTGTTTCCTGCGCTATCCGCCTACGCTTCTCTTCCGACAGTGGCTCCAGCGTGCGCATGTTGTGCAGCCGGTCGGCCGGCCTGATGATGATGACCGGCGCATCCTTGGCGATCGACAGCAGCAGCTTTCGATAGTTCTCGACCTGTCGATCGCGCGGTGCGTGCTGCGGAAGATGCTCGATCTTGGTGAGCCCATCGACGATCGCGGCAACTTCCTTCCCAAACTCGCGCTCGATGTCGGCGAGAGTGAAGCGCGTGTCCTCGATCACGTCGTGCACCAGTCCACTCACGACCGTGGTGGTGTCAAGGCGCAGGCCGGCCAGGATCTTGGCCACTTCGACACAGTGGACTACATAGTCCTCGCCCGAGCGGCGCTTCTGGCCGCGATGCGCTTCCTCGCTGAACTTGTAGGCGCGTAGCAGCAGCTCTGTGTCTAGCCGCTCCGGCAGGGGATAGACGCTGGTGTCCCACCCCGGAATTATCTCTTTCGCGGCCGCTGCTCCTCCTCCCCCTGCCTCAGACCGTAGGACGCCTAGTGCCATGCTGTATCAATATGCCGCCGTGACGCCCGGTAGTGAATACCAGAACCCGGACAGCTACCACGTCATTGACCCCTAAGCCAGCAGCCCACTCTCCGCAAAGCTGGTGAAGCGGCCGCGGCCCACGACGATGTGGTCCAGCACTTCGATCCCGAGTAGCTTCCCGGCCGCGACCAACTGCGTCGTCACGACCCGGTCTTCCGAAGACGGGCTCGGATCGCCGGACGGGTGGTTATGGATCAGAATCACGGCGTACGCGTTTTCTGCTATCGCCTGCCGGAATACCTCGCGCGCGTGCACCAGCGACGAGTTGAGAATTCCGCGCGTGATCAGTATGTCGTTCTCCAACCGATGCTGCGCGTCCAGCGTGGCGACGTGAAACTCCTCAACGGGGAGGTCCTCCAGCCTATGGGCGTAGGCGTTGTACACGTCGCGCGCCTCGCGCATGGCAGCTCCCTCGTCGCGCTGCTCGGCGACCATTCGCCGCCCGAGCTCCAACGCCGCGTGAACCGTGACCGCGCGCGCCGCCCCGACGCCTCTCACACTTGTGAGCGACGCGACCGGCCTCGAAGCCAGCCGCCTGAGCGACCCCTGGGACGCCCCGAGCACCTCACGTGCAAGATCAAGCGATGACCGTCCCTCAGACCCGGATCCAAACAGGATCGCCACGAGTTCAATCGCGCTCAGTGCGTGTGGACCGTGCTGTTTCAAACGCTCGCGCGGGCGCTCGGTCGATGGAAGCTCGCGAATGGCGACGCCGGACATGACTACTCCTGGATTGCGGTGCGCCCAATAAATAACCCCGCGCCTACTTTGAGCGAGCAGCTACTCCCGCGCGCGCGGCATCGAATCGCGCCAACTCAGCCGCATCGGATTTGGATCGTGACGCCGATGCGCTCAGGTGAAATGGTTACCGTCGCACCTCCGTTCGCTTCGTGCTCGGCTGCAGCCGAGGCACCATGCGCCCACTGCCGACGCGTCAGCCTCGAGATCACCGCGAGCCCGGCGACACGACCGGCCTCGCCTTCTCGAAGTCCTGGGAATTGGTCGCTGACCGGCTAGGTCGATTGCTACCGCGACCCCGACCGCTGCAGCCATCCAGTAGCCGCTTTTCGACAGGTGGCGCCTGGGCACTGGCTGGCGCTGCATATGCGCCGGCAACGCGCAGGCACACCGCGCCGCTCAGCGCGACGCGAAAGTACCAACGACCTACGCCATCACGGCACCGTGACACTTCTTGAACTTCTTCCCCGACCCGCACGGACACGGATCATTCCGTTTGACATTGGTCCAGTCGGCGCCCGCGGGCGGGCCAGTGACACCGCCCGGCGCATTCGGTGTAAGCGAGCGTTGACGCCCCATTCCCACCACCGTCGGCTCCGGGCGCGTGGTCGCCGCCTCATCAGTCGGCGTTTCCGGTGGCCCGATGTCCATTGTCTCGGAGGTCCCGCCCGGCTCCTCAGGCGGCTCATCAACAATGTCCTCCAGAATGCCGAGCGCGTTGTAGCGTCTGGTCGGACGCTGCGGCTGCGGGTATGCAGCAACCGGCTGCACCAGCGGCTCCGGCGGTCCTTCAAAGACGATCTGCGCCCGCGCGAAACGTTCGCTGAACGTGTGATGGATGTCCTGCATCAGGTCCACGAACATGGTGTACGCTTCCTGCTTGTACTCCACCAGCGGATCCTGCTGGCCCCACGAGCGATAGTGGATCGCGTTGCGTAGTTGATCCAGATCGTACAGGTGGTCCTTCCACTTCTCGTCCAATACGTTGAGCATT
>JBPCNJ010000075.1:0-4078 GCA_051001375.1 Gemmatimonadaceae bacterium | reverse complement strand
GGTCTGGACATGAACGTCGTCGCGCAGACGCTGCGCGAGGTGGCTGATTGCAGGCGTTCTGGGATCGTGATCAACACGTTCATGCTGGCGCGGGATCGGGCGCTGGTGGAGTTCGTGAAGCGGGTGTCGGCGATCGCGCGGGGGAAGGCGTACTTCACGGATACGATGACGTTGGGGCAGTTTATTCTGATGGATTTTCTTAGGAAGAAGACGAGGACGGTTTCGTAGGTGCGGCATTGCGGGATCGCGTGGACGCCGCTGCGTTCCGTCGACTCCTCTAAGCAGCCGGCTGGCGAACGCTGCACCTGACAGGCGATGTGCGAATTGCGGCCTGCCCTGGCATACTCGGATCGTGACCCCGCGCTGCCGCGAGTAGTTCTCTCGAAGCTTGCCAACCGGCACTTCCATCTTGCCGCAGATACGTATAATTCTGCTCCTATCACAATCGATATCCGTCCCCACTTACATGAACACGTACGTGATTCTGCTGCGTGGTGTGATGCCAACGGGGCGGAACAAGGTTCCCATGGCGCCGTTACGCACAGCGCTGGCCGGAGCCGGGCTGAGCGACGTACGCACGTACATCCAGAGCGGCAACGTGATCGCAGCGTCCGCGCTGCATCATGCTGAGTTGGAGCACTTAGTTCACGCTGTGATAGCGACGGAATTCGGCGGAGACATCGCGGTGATGGCGCGTACCGCGGCAGAGTTTCGTCGGGTTCTGGAGCGCAATCCGTTCACCGATGCCGATACGTCCAGGCTGTACTTCACCCTGCTCGGCTCACTTCCCGAGGCAGCGAGGCGCGCGGAGTTCGCGAGCACGGACTGGTCGCCCGAGAATGTGAGGGTCACGGACGACGCGATCTACACTCTGTACGCCACCCGCTACAGCGATTCAAAGCTCAACAACAGCACGATCGAGCGCCGCTTGCGAGTGAAGGCTACCACCAGGAACTTCAACACCACGAGCAGACTGGTGGAACTGAGCTCGGCGGGCGAACAGGACCGATGAGTTTTGGATGGCCGGGCAGTCTATATGGTGTGCAGACGAGTGGCGACAATCAACCATTGGGAGACGCGTGATGAATCCAGTGGTGCACTTCGAGATGCCGTACGATGACCGGAATCGGATGGCAGGTTTCTATCAGTCGGCGTTCGGCTGGCAGACGGATATGTTTGGTCCGGAGATGGGGAACTACGTTGTTGCAACGACCGCCGAGACCGACGAAGCGCGAATGGTCAAGCAGCCTGGCGCGATCAACGGTGGTTTCTTTCAGCGGCCTTCAGACGGACCGGGTCAACACCCGTCGGTGGTGATTGCTGTAGATGACATAGCGGACGCGATGCGCAAAGTATCCGAAGCTGGTGGGACCGTACACGGCGGCCCAATGGAGATTCCGGGTGTGGGACAGTACGTGAGTTTCACCGATACGGAAGGAAACAGGGTGAGCATCCTGCAGCCACTGCCGCGGGGCTGAGGCGAGGTAGTTGCCCGGGGTTGCTGAGGACCCGCGGGCTCAAGCACCCCCGCTCGTCGAAAGGCCCCGCAGCGTGTAGAATTGGCGCATGCAACCCAAAGAGCTCACGCTGCGCGGGCTTATACTCGGCGCGCTCCTCACCACGGTCTTCACGGCCGCGAATATCTATCTCGGCCTCAAGGTCGGGCTCACCTTTGCGTTGTCCATTCCCGCGGCGGTGATGTCGATGGCTGTTCTCAGTGCGGTCAAGGACTCGTCCATCCTCGAGAACAACATCGTCCAGACGGTGGCGTCCGCCGCTGGTACGCTCTCGGCGATCATCTTCGTCCTCCCGGGATTGGTGATCGTCGGCTGGTGGACGGGGTTCCCGTTTTGGCAGTCGTTTCTCATCTGCCTGAGCGGCGGCGTCCTCGGTGTGGTCTTCACGATCCCGCTGCGGCGCGCACTCGTCACCAACTCCGATCTCCCGTACCCTGAAGGCGTCGCGGCAGCCGAGGTGCTCAGGGTGGGATCCGGCACCCGCGGCGAGGTTAAGGATGAGACGGGCGAGGCGCGGGAAGGGCTCGTTGCCGTGGTGCGTGGCGCGATCGCATCCGCGGGGCTCGCCATCATTACGGCGACGCGTTTTGCGTCCGGAGAGCTAGCCGGCTTCTTCCCGATCAGTGCAACGGCGTCCAGTGGTTACAACATCGCCTGGTCGCTAGCACTCGTGGGTGCGGGACACCTCGTCGGGATCTCAGTTGGGATGGCGATGCTCTCTGGCCTCGTCATCGCCTGGGCCATCGCCGTCCCGATCCTGACGTCGATGCAGCCGGCTGCGGCCGGCGTGACGCTCGCCGCACATACAGGGGCGATCTGGAGCACGCAGGTGCGGTTCATCGGCGCGGGCGCGATCGCGACCGCCTCCATCTCCCCGCCGGCGCGCCTGACGAACCCGATCGTGGATGGGCTGGTGGGCACGCTCCGGTCATCGCGCGTCGCCGACACGGGCGACGACACCGACCGCGATCTCTCCCCACCGTGGGTCCTCGCGCTCACGGCCGCGTGCCTCGCGATCGCGGCGTGGCTCGCCTTCACATTCGCGCGGTCCACTGTGCTCGCGCCGCACGCACTAACGCTCACGCTCATTGCTGTGCCGTTCGTACTCCTGGCCGGCTTCCTCGTCGCCGGTATCTGCGGCTACATGGCGGGGCTGATCGGCGCCTCGAACAGTCCCATATCGGGCGTCGGCATACTGTCCATCGTGCTGTGCGCGTCGCTGGTGGTCCTCGCGGTTGCGCCGAGTGCGGCGACGCGGCCGGCGCTCGTCGCCTTCTCGCTCTTCGTGACCGCAATCGTGTTTGCGTGCGCCACGATCTCCAACGACAATCTGCAGGATCTCAAGACGGGACAGCTGGTGGGCGCCTCGCCCATGCGGCAGCAGATCGCGCTCATCGTCGGTGTTGCCGCTGGCTCCGCAGTGATCCCGTTCGTCCTCAACCTGCTCGCCAAGGCGTACGGCTTTGCCGGTGCCGCGAACGTCGGCGTTGTCACGGCCAGTCCGCTCCCCGCGCCACAGGCGACACTCATCTCGGCGCTGGCCGAGGGCGTGATCGGGGGCAAGCTCGACTGGAAGATGATTGGCATCGGTGCGCTGGTGGGCGTCGTGCTCATCCTACTGGACACGATGCTCGGCGCGATGAAGCGGCTGCGCATCCCGCCGCTGGCCGTCGGGCTCGGGATCTATCTCCCCATGTCAGCGACCTTCGCGGTGGTGATCGGCGCGGTGCTGTCGCACTGGTACGGCCGGCGCGTACGCTCGATGCCGGACCCAGAGCGCGCCGAACGACTGGGAACGCTCGTGGCGTCGGGTCTGATCGTAGGCGAGAGCATCTGGGGCGTGATCAACGCCGGCATGATCGTCGGCTTCTCGACCGACGCTCCGATCGGGATCTTCCCCGCGGACTTTGCGCTCGCACCATGGCTCGGGCTGCTCGGCTTCGTGGGCGCTATCATATGGCTATACGGCTGGATGCTGCGCCGATCCCGGGCCGTACGGTAGCGCCTGGATTCCCAAATGCCTAACGAGTGGATCGCAGGCACGTCGCGCACGTATCTTGATCAGATGATGTCCATCCCACGATTTCGGCGCACAGCCGCCTCGCTAGCTGTCGTTACGCTGACGGCGCTCGCCACTGCGCCTGCGCGATTGCCAGCCCAGAGCACCGCGCCCGCCGCTGCGCACGACTATACCGCGGCCGACGTGAAGTTCGTGCAGGGGATGATCCTCCATCATGCCCAGGCCGTGGTGATGTCGGATTGGGCGCCGACGCATGGTACGCGACCGGGTCTGCTGATCCTGTCCAGGCGTATCGCGCTGTCGCAGCGCGATGAGATCACGGTGATGCAGCACTGGTTGCAGGATCGTCACCTGTCGGCTCCAGATCCTCTGCACATGCTTCCGGGCAAGCAGGATTCCACGCAACGCATGACCGGAATGGCGATGCCCGCGATGGACATGCCAGGGATGGACACCGGTGATCACCCGATGCTGATGACTGGCATGCTGACCGCGGCGGAAATGCGCCAGCTCGATGCAGCTCGCGGAGCGACCTTCGATC
>JBPCNJ010000074.1:0-15856 GCA_051001375.1 Gemmatimonadaceae bacterium | reverse complement strand
CTGGCAGTGCCTTGCGATCCACCTTCCCGTTCGCCGTCAGCGGCAGCATCGGGAGCTTCACGTACGCCGCGGGCACCATGTACGCCGGCAGCCGCTCGCTCAGGTAGCCGCGCAGAACCTCGGTGCTCGCTTCGGCCAGGTCACCCACCACGTACGCCACGAGCCGCACGTCGCCCGGCACGTCCTCGCGCGCCAGCACCACCGCCTGCTCCACCGCCGGATGCGCGGCGAGCACCGCGTCGATCTCGCCCAGCTCCACGCGATAGCCGCGCAGCTTCACCTGGAAATCGCGGCGGCCGACGAACTCCAGCGTTCCGTCGCTCCGCCACCGCACCTGGTCCCCCGTCCGGTACAGTCGCGCGCCGGCCACCGCGCCGAACGGGTCGGGGACGAACCGGTCGGCCGTCAGCCCCGGCCGCTGCAGGTAGCCCCGGGCCACCTGGACCCCGCCGAGGTACAGCTCCCCGGCCACCCCCACCGGGGCCGGCGCGCCCCAGGCATCGAGCACGTACGCCTGCGTGTTCGCGACCGGCCGCCCGATCGGGGTGCGCCGCTCCGGCGCAGCGATGGCCGCGCGGCCGAGCACCGGATACATGGTCGCGCAGACCGCGGCCTCCGTCGGCCCGTAGCCGTTGATGATCCCCAGCGCCGGGACCCGCTCCTGGATCGCCGACAGCAGCCGCTCGACAATCGGCTCCACCCCGACGAGCAGCCGGCGCAGCGCGAGGCGATCGGAGACACGCGCCTCGCCCGCCGCGCGCACGCCGAGCCAGCGCTCGAGCTCGGGCAGCATGAACGGCGGCACGTAGGCGCTCGTGATCTCCGCGGTGGCGAGCCAGCCGATGAACGCACCCGCCGCCAGCCGCGTGGCCTCGCTCGGCACGCAGAGCGTTCCCCCGAAGGCGAGGACGCTGAACACCTCGTAGACCGACACGTCGAAGCTGATGCTCGTCCACAGACTGCCGCGCCCCCCCGGGGGCAGCGGCTGGGCACACTCCACATGGCAGAGCAGATTCATGATGCCGCGATGCGGCACCCCCACGCCCTTCGGCCGCCCCGTCGAGCCCGACGTGTAGATCACGTACGCCAGGTGCGCGGGCGTCAGCCCCGTCTCGGTCCGCACCGGGTCGGTCGACGGCGCCGCGGCCCACGCGCCCGCGTCCCGCGCGAGGTCCAGCACGCGCACCCCCGCCGCGCCGCGCCCCGGGTCAGCGCGCGCCTCGTCGGCGGTCAGCAGGACCGCCGCGCCGCTGTCGGCCAGGAGGTAGCGCAGGCGCTCGGCGGGATACGCCGGATCGAGCGGCACATACGCGCCGCCCGCCTTGAGCACGGCGAGGATGGCGAGGATGAGGGCGCCGCCGCGCTCCAGGCAGATCGCCACCCGGGCGTCCGGCCCGACGCCCAGCGTGCGCAGGTGATGCGCCAGCCGGTTCGCCCGCGCGTTCAACTCCCGATACGTCAACAGGGCGCCTTCGTGCTCCACGGCGACCACGTCCGGCGTCCGCGCCGCCTGGGCCTCGACCAGTGCGTGCACGCACAGGTCCGCAGGGTACGCGGTCTCCGTGGCGTTCCACCCCTCCACTACCTGACGCCGCTCCGCCTCGCTCAGGAGTGGCACCTGCGCGATAGGCTGCTGCGCATCGGCCACCATTGCCGTGAGCATCGTGCGCAGGTACCCTGCGTACCGCTCCACTGTCGCACGCTCCCACAGCGCGGTCGCATACTCAATTCCGCCCACGATCCGCCCTCCCACCTCCTGTAGCGTGAGCGAGAAATCGAACTTCACTGTGGCGTGCGCCGCTCTCCCCGAGATCTCTACCTGTAGACCTGGAAGCATGAGTTTGCTTGGAGGCATGTTCTGCCAGGCGAACATGACCTGGAAGAGTGGGCTGTGCGCCAGGCTCCGCATCGGCTGTACCAGCTCCACCACGCGCTCGAACGGCAGCGCCTCGTGCGCTTGTGCCTCGATGGCGCACGTCTTCACCTGTTGCAACAGCTCCGCGACCGTTAGTGTGCCCGAGAGATTGACGCGCAGCGCCAGCGTGTTGACGAAGAAGCCGATCAGCCCTTCCACCTCCGTGCGATTGCGATTGGCCGTCGGGGTGCCGATAACCAAATCCTCTTGCCCCGAGAGCCGCCCCAGCACCGCCGCCCATCCGGCGAGCAGTGTCTGGAACAGCGTCGTCCTGTGCCGCTGGCTCAGTGACTTCAACCCCGCCGTCAGCTCTGCATCCAGCACGAGAGGCACGAAGCCGCCTGCGTAGTCCCGCTCCGCCGGACGTGGGTGGTCTGTCGGCAGCTTCAGCAGCTCAGGCACGCCGGCGAGCGTCGTCCGCCAGTAGCTCACCTGCTCCTCCAGCACGTTACCGGTGATCCACGCGCGCTGCCACACCGCGTAATCCGCATACTGCACCGCCAAGGGAAGCAGTGAATCCGCCTCACCCCGCTGGTATGCGTCGTACAACTCGCTCAACTCATTCAGGAAAATGCCCATGGACCAGCCATCGGAGACGATGTGATGCATCGTGATCAGCAGCGCATGCTCTTCCTCTCCCAGCCGAATCAACTGTCCACGAATCAGCGGACCTCGCACCAGATCGAACGGCGCCTGCGCCTCCGCAACCGACAGGTGGCGCAGCGCCGCCTCGGGCGCGAGCTCCGCACGCAGGTCGTGTAGACCGAGCGTGAACGCACTCTCTTCGGCGGGCGCGATCTGCTGCCGTGGCACGCCGTCGACCATGATGAACGTGGTCCGCAGTGCCTCGTGCCGCACCACGAGTGTGTCCAGTGCCCGGCGCAGCGCGTCGATGTCCAACGCGCCCGTGAGTCGCAGGTGCCAGGGGATGTAGTAGGCACTTCCCACCCCGCCTAACTGCTCCAGGAACCACAACCGCTCCTGCGCAAACGACAACGGAATTGGCGCAGCCGGATCGCGGCGGATGAGGGAGAGAGACTCCTCTCCTGTGGCCCGCGACACGTCACGCAGGCGCCGTAAGAGGAACTCTCGCTTCGCTGGCGACAGTACCGCGATTCGTGCTTCGAGATCAGTCATGAGTCCGTTCCTCGGCACGGGGCCCGTCATCGACGATCAGGAGACTCTCCACCGTGCTCTCAGAGAGATGCTCGATCTCCAACAGCAGGTTGTTCAGCCTGTCAGCCTCGACGCGTACCGCCTGCTGTGCGATGATCCTCCCCGACAGCCCGGCAATCGTTGGGGATTCGAATAGGCTGCGAAGCGGCAGTTCCAGCTGCAACAGCTGCCGCACGCGCGTGACGACCCGCATTGCAAGCAGGGAATGCCCGCCCAACTCAAAAAAGTCGTCCTCGACGCCAACGCGTCCGAGGCCCAACAGGTCGCTCCAGATCTCCGCGAGCACCGCTTCCAAAGGCATCCGTGGCGGGACGTACAGCGTGTCCAGTGCCTGTGGATGTAACTCCAGAGTCGGTAGTGTTCGTCTGTCCAGCTTCCCGCTGCTCGTCAACGGCAACGCCCGGAGGAACACGACTGCAGAGGGAAGCATGTAGTCCGGTAACTGTTCGCGAAGGGATCGCCGCAGCTCGCGATGCGACGGTGGTCGTTCCCCCTCCGGCACCACATACGCCACTAAGGACGCTTCACCTGATTCATTGACCCGCTTCGCAACCATCGCCTCCCGCACATCAGACAAGCGCTTGAGTGCCGCCTCTACCTCGCTTGGCTCCACCCGGTAGCCACGGATCTTCACCTGGTCGTCTCGCCGCCCCATGAACTCGGTGCGTCCGTCCGGCAACAGCCGCCCCAAATCCCCAGTCCGGTACAGTCGCCCTGAGCCGCCGGGATCGGGGACGAATGCGCGAGCAGTGAGCGTCGGACGCCGCCAGTAGCCGAGCGCCAAATACGGACTGCGAATCGCGATCTCGCCCCGCGCGTAGAGTTCGACCGGTTCAGCGGCATCATTCAGGATGAGCACATCCGTACCGTCCACCGCATAACCGACGGGCACGGACTCGAAGCGAAGCTCTGTGTCATGATCCATAACGCAATGCAATGCAAGCGTCGACTCGGTCGGGCCGAGGCCGTTCACGAACAGACAGCCAGGCGCGAAGTATCGCTTGAACTGTTCGAAATCGCACCGGACCACCTCCTCACCACCCAATACAACGAGTCGCACGGATGACATGACAGCCCCGTTAATCCCGCGCTCAAGCATCTGTCGATAAAGCGTCGGTGTGGAGTGATAGATCGATATCGCGCGGTCGCGCAACCACGCGCCAAGGTGATCCACGCTGACCGCTCGAACGCTGAAAGGATGCAGGCTTGCCCCGTTGAGCAACGCCCCGAACACGTCCATCACAGCGGCGTCCGTGGCATATGACGCGAGAAGTACCAGCCGATCATCGCAGCCGATTCGCAGCCGATTCGTGTAGGCCCGGATGTGAGCGAGCACGTTCCGGTGACTCTGAACCACGCCCTTCGGGTGTCCTGTAGAGCCTGATGTATAGATCATGTAGGCGATGCTGCCGGGAGCGACGGACGAGGCCCTCATTGGTACATCTGTCGACGGCTCGCCTAACGCATTGACCTGGATGAGGACTCGCTGCCCTGACACCAGCCGCTGGGCCGCTGTCAAATTGGCATCGTCCGTCACGATAACCCCGATCAGCGCATCGGAGAGAACGTCCTGCATCCGGGCGTCAGGCCATGAAGGGTCGAGCGGCACGAACGCCTTTCCGGCAGCGAGTACACCGAGCATGCTCGCAATCATAGGTGCGTCGTGGTCGAGGAGGAGTGCTACGTGTTCGGCGCCTGATCCGAGCGACATCGCCACGGCGCGGGCGACGCGTTGCGCCTGAGCGTCGAGTTCCTCGTAGGTCCATTCGTGCGATTGGCTGTGGACAGCAAGGCGACGCGGATGGGCCGCGGTCTGTGACCGGAAGCGGTCGTAGATCGACTGTTCGACAGACGACTCCTCAAATCGTATGAACGTCGTTGGCGACTTCGCCTTGTCCGCTTCCGCCTCGCGGGCACGCCGCTCATCGTACTGACGCTCTGCGACCGGCAGCAAGGGCAGGCAGTCGACGGTCCGGTGTTCGTCGAACGCCATTGCAGCGAGGAGCGTTTGCAGGTATTTTCGATGCCGCTCGATGGTCGCGCGCTTGAAGAGCGCCGTGGCATATTCGAAGCGCCCGACAATCCGGCCGTTGACCTCGTGCAGTGTGAGCGTGAGGTCGTATTTTGCGGCAACACATGGTGATGATGGAAGCGGGGTGGCCGTCAGTTCCGGCAGCTTGAGCCGCGATTCGGGCGCGTCTTGCCACACTAACGGGACCGGGAAGAGAGGATTGCGCCCGAGGGGGCGCGCCGGCCGCACCACCTCCAGCACCCGTTCGAACGGGACATCCTGGTTGGCCTGCGCCCCTAGCGCCACCGCCTTCACCTGTGCGAGCAACTCCGCCACGGTCGGCGTACCCGCGAGATCGACCCGCAGCGCGAGCGTGTTCACGAAGAACCCGATCAGTTCCTCGACGTCCGTTCGCACGCGGTTCGCTGTCGGTGCGCCGATCATCAGGTCTTCCTGGCCAGAGAGGCGCCCGAGCACCACGGCCCACCCAGCGAGCAATGTCTGGAACAGTGTCGCCCCGTGTCGCCGACTCAACACCTTCAACGCCGCGGTGATCTCCGTCTCGAGTGAAAAAGGCACTGCAGCGCCCACGTAGTCTCGCTCCGTCGGGCGCGGATGGTCCGTCGGCAGCTTTAGTACCTCCGGCGCACCAGCCAACGCCTGCTTCCAGTATGCCACCTGCTCCTCCAGCACTGCGCCGGAGACCCACTGCCGCTGCCACGCCGCGTAGTCCGCGTACTGCACCGGCAGCGGCGGCAGCGGATCCCGCTCGCCCCGCACGAACGCAGTGTAGAGCGTACTCAGCTCGTTGGTAAGCAAGCCCATCGACCACCCGTCCGAGACGATGTGGTGCATCGTTATCATTAGCACGTACTCCGCCTTCGCCAGCCGGATCAGCCGCCCCCGAATCAACGGGCCTTTCTCTAGCTCGAACGGCGCGGTCGTCTCCTCGAGAATGATCGTCTGGAGTGCCGCGTCTGAGCCCGGATGGCCGCGGAGGTCGCACTCGACCAAATTAAAGTCACTCGCCTCGATCGGTGCGATGCGCTGCACTGGCTCGCCGTCAGTGCTCGGAAAGGTCGTGCGCAGCACCTCGTGCCGCGCTACGATCCGATCCAGCGCCTGCCGCAGAGCGACAGTGTCAAGGGAGCCAGTGAGCTGCACGCGCCACGGAATGTGGTAGGCTGCGCTTGCTCCGTCGAGCTGATTGAGGATCCATAGCCGTTCTTGTGAGAAAGAGACGGCGAGCCGACTGCTCCGCGGCACGGGCTCGATCGCCGACAGATCTGCGTTGACTGCCTGCTCAAGCCCGCGTGCGAAGTCCGCCAACACGGGTCTGAGAAAGAGATCACCTACGGAAGGTGTCGGACGGAGAAGATTCCTAATGCGCGCGACAACCCGCAGCGCGAGCAGCGAGTGCCCGCCGAGCGCGAAGAAGCTGTCGTGGCGTCCCACGCGCTCCACGTGTAGCACCTCGGCCCAGATGGCCGCCAACGCCGTCTCGATTTCTCCCTCGGGCGGCGCATACGCCTCCGTCGCGTACGCCGTGTCGTCCAGCGTGGGCAGCGCCTTGCGGTCCAGCTTCCCGCTGGGCGTCAGCGGCAGCGACTCTAGCCGCACGTACGCTGCCGGCACCATGTACGCCGGCAGCCGCTCGCTCAGGTAGCTCCGCAGTTCTTCCGCATCAAGCTCTGCGTTGGCCGCGCAGGCGTCGGCGCGCCCGGCCGCACTCGCGACGTAGTAGGTCACCAGGCGCTTCTCGCCTGGCGCGTCCTCGCGCGCCACCGCCACCACCCTCTGCACGCCGGGGTGGGTGGCCAGCATCGCCTCGATCTCCCCCAACTCGATCCTGTAGCCGCGCACTTTCACCTGATGATCGTCCCGCCCCAGGAACTCTATCGTCCCGTCCGCAAGCCACCGCCCCAGATCCCCCGTCCGGTACAGCCGTGCTCCAAGCTTGTTCGAGAACGGGTCCGGCACGAAGCGCTCTGCCGTCAGCTCCGGCCGGTTCAGATACCCCCGTGCTACCTGTACCCCGCCGATGTACAGCTCCCCTGCCACACCCACCGGCACCGGCTCGCCCTGTCCATCCAGCACGTACACCCGCGTGTTCGACACAGGCCGACCGATTGATGGCACGAAGCCCGTACCCCGCGACATGGCCACCCACGTCGCGTACGTCGTTGCCTCCGTAGGCCCATACAGGTTGCAGACCGTCTCCACGGCCGTCGTCGCGAAGAGCTGCTCCACCAGCTCACGCGCGAGCGGCTCCCCCGCGAGGTTCACGACCCGCACACTCCTCGGTACACCCTCGGTGGCCAGCAGCACCGCAAGCGCCGAGGGGACCGTGTTCACAAGGGTGATCCCCGCGTCGGCCCCTAGCCCCGCAAGGGCGAGCGCGTCGCGCACCACGTGCACCACCCCGCCAACACTCAGGGGTGCGAAGCACTCGAACACTGCCAAGTCGAAGTTCAGTGACGTGGCGAATAACGTCTGCGCCAGCACCGCCGGGGCAAATTCCTGTCGGGCCCACCGCACGAAGTTGATCGCCTGTCGATGCGCGAGCGCCACCCCCTTCGGCTGGCCCGTGGAGCCAGAGGTGTAGAGCACGTAGGCGAGGTGCTCCGGCGTGAGGCCCACCCGCCTCGGATTGCTCGTCGACGCCATCGCCCACAGCGCGGCGTCAGGCCCGAGGTCGACCACTAGCCGCTCGCAGCCTGCCTGGCCGTGCGCCAACACCTCCGCGAAGCCTGCTGGGAGACCAACCAGCCCCCCTTTCATCAGCACCGCGACCGGGTCGCTGTCGGCGAGCATGTAGCGGAGCCGCTCCGCGGGGTACGCCGGGTCCAGTGGCACGTATGCCCCACCTGCCTTCAGCACGGCGAGCACACTCACTACCAACTCAAGGCTCCGCTCAAGACAGAGCGCCACGCGCACCTCCGGCCCCACACCCAGCGTCTGGAGATAGTGCGCTAGCTGATTCGCCCGCGTATTCAACTCCGCATACGTCAGCTGCTCGCCTTCATAGACTACCGCCACCGCATCGGGCGTGCGTGCCACCTGCGCCTCCACCAACTCGGGCACGCACCCCTCGGCCGGATACGCCACATCCGTCGCGTTCCACCCCTCCACTACCTGACGCCGCTCCGCCTCCGGCAGCCACCGTAGATCCCCTATGTGTTGCCGCGCGCCGCCAGCCGCCATCCCTTCGAGTACGGTGGCCAAGTGCCTGAGAACGCGCATGGCCGTCGCGTACCCGACACGGGCCCGGTCGTAATCCAGCTGCAGTATCAGCTCGTCACCGCCGTACACACTCAACAAGAGCGGAACGTTGGCCCGCTGATAGATCCGGATCCGCCGGTGTGCCCAAGCGCCGCCGAGGCGGCGAAGCACCGTGTCTGTATTCTCATGCTCGAAGACGACGATCGTCTCAAAAAGCGGAGAGCCGGCCGGCACCTCGGCACACGCCTGTGCCCTGGCCAACGACGTATGCTCGTAGGGGCGCACGGCTACCCACGCCGCCCTCAAATTGCGCAACCACGTCTCGAGATCGGTGCACGGGTCAACGCAAACCCGCACCGGGAGCGTGTTGATGAATAGGCCCACTATGGACTCGGCGTCCGGCACGGTCGCACTTCGGCACGCCCGTGTTGCCCCGAATACCACGTCCTCCTCACCAGAGTAGCGCGCGAGCAGGACGGCCCACGCACCTTGCACTATGGTGTTCATCGTCACGCCAACCGTACGCGCTAACGTGACCAGGGCGTCCGTGAGTGCCGGCGACAGCCGCTGCTCCGCGTCACCTTGCCGCATTTCGAGCACAGCCTCGTCCGCGCGTAGCGCAGCAAGCGGCAGAGGCGTCGGAGCACGGAAGCCGCGTAGCTGCTCGCGCCAGAAGGCCTCCGCGCTCGCGGCATCTAGAGTACGGAGCCAAGCGATGAACTCGCGGTATGCTGGTCGTTCTTCCAACGCGGAGGGGTGCCCGTTCAGCAGTGCCTCGTAAATGGCGAACACCTCCCGCAGCACGATCAGGAGCGCACGGCCATCCAGGATTGCGTGGTGGAACGTCCAGACGAGCTCGTGCGAGTCGTCGGACAACTGGATCAGCGTCACCCTCAGTAGCGGCGCCTCCTCTAGGCAAAATCCCAGCTGCCGATCACGGCGTAGGAAATCCTCCATTCGGGCTGCGCGACGCTCAATCCCAATCCCGCGCCAGTCCTCGATGCGGAAGGGTAACTCGACCCTCCGTCGTACCAACTGCGCCGGCGCCGCCAAATCCTCCCAATGCAAGGAAGTCCGCAGCACGTCGTGGCGGTCGGTCACCTGCTGCGACGCCTCGCGCAGTGCGTCGCTGTCCACGGCGCAGGGAAGGGTGCAGACGACCTGCACGACATCTACGCCCGATCCTGGTTCCAGCAGCTGCTGGAACAGCATCCCTTCCTGCAGCAGTGCCCGCGGATAGATGTCCTGCACGTTCGCGGCGTCCACGGCTAGGGCAGCCGGGATCCGGGTCGCGTCCGGTTCGATCGTCTCCATCGATGGGGACATCTCCTGCTCGGAGGGCGACCACCACTCTCCATCCTCCGCTATCATGCCGAGCAGCGTCGCCCTGTGAAGATGGAGCGCGTCGACAAGCGCCGCCAGCAGCGGTTCCTCGCCTCCCGACACGACCAACTCGCCACCGCTGGTCCGCAATCGAACCCCAGCCGCACTGAGCTGCACGAGCAACGCCTGCAATGTCATCGCGGGCACTCTATTCTCGATCAGCAGCCGGCACGCGTTGCCGGCGATTATTCGTCACACGGGTCCCGATCTGTGAGGATACCCATGTCTCACCGTACGGGATATCTCGGCAGTCGGCGCCAGGCCTCCGCGGCAGCAGGCTTCGTCGTCGACGTCGCGAGTCGTGTCGCCATGTTCGTGCACGTGCTGCGCGACGGCGGTATTGGAACCTGTGCCACTCGTCAGCACCAGCCGGATGCGACCTTGCTGGAGCATCATGGAGACTCGACCACACGAGCATCCACGATCGGGAAGCCGCATCGCCGCCCAAATCCCAGGAGCGCCGCGTTATACCGAATGCGCCGATTCGCCGGCTGCCGTTCCCCCGGCTCCGTTGGCCGATGGCAGTATCTGCACCGCACGTCGACCCTCGAATTCCTCCATGTGCTTGCGAAGGCTCAGCGGTCGCATGTCGGTCCAGACCTCTTCGATGTATGCGAGGCACTCTGCCTTCGGCCCGCTTTTTCCGACCGCCGACCAACCGGACGGTATCGGTTTGCCGTCGAGCCAAATCGAGTACTGCTCCTCGTGATTCATCACTACGTGGTATGTCCGCGTGTCTTCATCTTCGTTGTACACGTACTACCTCCATGCGAAAAGATTCCTCGAATTACACTTCCCCCATGCCGCCGCTATTCGACCCATGATTATATCCGCCGCATACCACCTGTCAACCACCTGCCTCGTCCCACCGGGTGACCAGCCGCGCGAGCGCTTCAATCTCGTTCGGCGCGCCCGACACTGCGCTTTGCGCCCGATTAATACGCACAGACTCGTGAGCTGTGCCAGCGACGGGAGAGGCGACGATCCGCGTGGAGAGTGAGAACGTATCCACGGGTGTGTCGCGTGGGCGGAGCTCCTCGCGACAGCAGTCGTCGGCGCAGACGACATCGGAGACGGCCAGACGTCTTCTTCTACCGGACGAGGTCCGGCGAATGAGCGCGACCGAACAGCTGTTGTTCGTGCGCGGCAAAGCGCCGGTACGCTCTGAGCGACTCGACTATCTGCGAGACGCCGAGTACGCGATGCTGTTCGACGCGAACCCATTGCGCTCCCGGCGCGGCACGTAGAGGTCGCGAAAGTCAATTCTAACCAGCGTAGAGCGATGCGATCGGGTGGCAACCCTGGGTGGAGGACGTTGATAGCTCCGGCCTTGGTCATGTGCACAGCGATCACGGTCACGATCGGTGCGAGCAGGACACTGCACGTCACATTCACCCAAAGTCTGCCGCGAGGGATCTATCACACGGTCGCCGGACCACCGTCACGAGGTGCCACTGTCATCGCCTGCCTGCCAGCAGCGATCGGCCAGTTCGCGCGTTCGCGCGGGTACCTCTGGCGAGGTGATTGCCCAGGTGGCGCAGCACCAGTCGGCAAGGTCGTGGCGGCTGTCACGGGGGACACCGTGGTCGCAAGCGCAGACGGGCTAATCGTGAACGGACACTGGGTAAAGAACACACAAGTGCTGACGTGCGACACCAGCGGGCGCCCGTTGAGACACTTCCCGTACGGGATCTATGTCCTAGCACCGGGAGAGCTGTGGCTCGCTTCTTCCCACAACCCTTGGTCGTTCGACAGTCGGTATTTCGGGCCGGTAGGCACAGGGGCGGTGCATTCGCGCATCGCGCCGTTATGGCCGCGTACCCAGCGGAACTGGTCAGCTGGGATGGACGACGACTTGAGCGTTAAGAAAGCCGCGGCGGGTTCACTTGGTCAATGCAACGCTCTTGGCGAGTATAGCACCGGGTGTCTAAAAGCCAAGCGTCTTGCGGGGTCGGGTATTCAGCTTCAGCGCGATCGCATTGAGATCCGCCTGGGTGTACGTCGACAGGTCAGTGCCCGTCGGGAAGTACTGGCGTAAGAGCCCGTTGGTGTTCTCGTTCGTTCCACGCTGCCACGGACTCTGGGGGTCGCAGAAGAAGACGGCGACATCCGTTGCGACGGTGAAGACTTTGTGCTGTGCCATCTCGGTCCCGCGGTCCCACGTTAGCGACGTCATCACACCCGTTGGCAGCAGGTGCACTTCGCGGATCAAGGCCTGGACCACGGTCGCCGTGTCTTTCCCCCCGAGTTGAACGAACTGCACAAACCGTGACGTCCGTTCGACAAGCGTGGCGATATGCGTGTTCTTCGCCCCCGTTAGCAGATCCCCTTCCCAGTGGCCTGGGATCGCACGATCCTCCACGGTCGCGGGCCGATCGGCAATCGACACGGCATCGATGATCTGGCCGCGCGTCTGTTCCGCCGTCGAGGCGCGCTTGCTGCGTCGCATGCGGTGCCGCACCCGTAAATGGGCAATCAGCTCTTTCTTGAGGACACCGCGAGCCTGGATAAACAGGCTGCGGTAGATCGTCTCGTGCGACACGTGCAGCGCCTCCTCATCGGGGAAGGCCTCCTTGAGCCAGCCGGTGACCTGCGCCGGTGACCAGTCTGCCTCGAGCTTCTCAGCAACCAATGCACACAGTGCATCCGATTCTGCAAGGCGGCACCGCTTCGGTCGTCGGGCGCGGGACCACGCGCGCTCGTCCGCGTCAACCGCACGGTATTTGTCCCGGCCACCGTTGCGCGACACCTCGCGACTGATGCTTGATGGAGGACGGTGCAGCGCGTGCGCAATCGCACGGATCGAGGCATCCGCCGCCAGACCGCGAGAAATCTCCTCCCGCTCATCGAGCGTGAGCGTACGGCACGCTCGCGTCCGATCCGCCGGGACGACGCCTCCGCGGAGCGCGATCACTCCATGAATCGAGCCCGGGTGCTTTCCCAGCGCCCGGCCGATCTCGCTGAGCGACTCTCCCGCCTTCCATCGCTGCCAGAGCTCCTGCCGTTGTCCATCTGATAGGTCAGGTCGTCCGATACGTGCCATGGTGTCGCGTCTCCCGAGTCTGAGCAACATGCCCGCTGTTGCATCGACCCATTGAACGCACCGCCACTTTTTTTGCGAAGGCCTGTTCTTGGCGGAGTGTCGCATTCTCGCGGCGCAATCGCCGGACCTCCTGGTCGATCGTCTCTCCCGGTCGGCCCGCGTCGTGCCCTCCGCCGCCCGACTCGGCGAGCGCCCACTCGCGGAGCTGCTCCGGGCGGACATCCAACTCTCGACCCACCTGCGCGAGCGTCAGGCCTTGGGCGCGTCGCTCCGATACCAATCGCACCGCCTCTGCCTTGAACTCCGCACTGAAGGCGCGGCGCTCACGCCGCCCAGTACTGCCCTTGCTCGTCTTCTTCATCGACCACCTCCACCCCCAAACTAGGGTGAGTAAGGCGTCCACGAAAATCGGGTTAACTCCAGACGCACTTCGGGATTGCAATGGATATCGCTGTTTTGGCGATCGTCAATATCGTGCTAATTGGGGCGGGGTCATGGCGCATGTCTCGAATCGAGGCCTAGCTGGCCGATGGGTATGGAGACAGGAGCCGGTCGAAGATAAACGCGAGACCAGATCTCTATGGTCGCCTGCGCTCTCGGAGCAGAAGCTTGCCTGTGTACATCACGTCGTCCGGGAGGCATAGATGTCGAACAAACCAGTGTCCCGAAAATGCGTGTTCTGCGCAACCGTCGTGGCGAATCCGCGTGATTCTAAGAGCCGACCTATCGCTTGAAGGCGTCCGTCAATGTCATGCACCTCCACAACAACTTGTCGGATCAAAGGCCAGTGCGAATCCGATATGCCGCAAAGTACTTCGAGTTCACTTTTCTCCACGTCGATCTTGAGTAAGTCAATTTTTTGCACATTTCTTTCAAGAATGACATCTGACAGTGCCCTTAAAGAACAGTCGAAAAGGGTCGGCTCAAACGCTGTTTCAACCACATCGTCCAGATACTCGGCAAGATCAGGATGCTTGTTGCGCAGGATCGCTTTTGCTACCTGCTTTTCTTGCTGCGGATCCCAGTGCTGACCAGACATAGCGGAATTGCGTGGGTAGAAAGCGAATTGAGCAACACTGGCAACAGCTGCGAGGCCACACTGAAAGAGCTCCGCATGAAGGTTATGCTGGTGCGCGTTCGCCTTCAGAACTTCGAATATTGGAGGTATCGGTTCGAAAACGTATAGCTGCAGATTGGAAGCCTGCTGCTTCGCGAACAGCGTGAAAAGGCCAATATTCGCACCCACATCAAAGATGCAGTCGTGGTCCCGTATGGAAATCCCGTGCTTGAGGTAGCTACGATCGCGGTAAATATCTTCATACAGTAGCAAGGCTTCCGCTGCATTTATGCAGAAGAGCTCTTGCCCATTTGGAAGCCGCACCCTACTCATCGTTGCGCACCTTCGACTGTAAGCTTGAATTTAGGAAACCATGACGCAAGCGTTCAAGCAAGCGTCTCTCGCTATATCGAGCGGACCGAAAGTGGTCCCGGCAGACGCCGGGGTCGGCATAGCAATTGTGGGAGGTCCGGTAGTAATCTTTCACCTCAGTAGTCATAAAACAGGGTGAGTGCTCGATGATCGAAAGCGCGCTTCCGTATTTGCATGCAAAGGGCGTTCTATCGGACGGAGACATTGCCGAGTTGATCTCTGTATGCAGAGAGCAGCTGGAGACGATGGCCATACCGTTCTACGCATTGATCAATCGGATGGAGTCGGCGGTGTTCGTAAAGCTCAAACAGTTTCTTGGAGAAGGCAACTGGAGAACCGCTGTATTATCTCAATGACTTTTACATATATACGGACAAATCATTCAAGACTGAGTGGCATGTAGATACCGAGCTGTTTACATTCGAGCGCGCTCTGAATGCCTGGATTCTCCTCAGTCCATCGTATGTCGAGGATCCATTGGGGTTCCTTAGGGAGTGTTTGATAAGCAGAGCTTGAGGTGCTTACGAATCATCATGAGCTTGAGGACACCGAGGTAATGTACGGCGAGCTTTTCGAACCTGGTGGCGACACGGCGCGCTTCTTTGAGCCAGCCCACACAGCGCTCGATTACGTTGCGACGTCGGTACACGGTGCAGTCGAACTGAAGGGGTCGACCACGTCGTGCGCGCCAGTGCTCTGGCCGTTTCTTCTCAGGAATAACTGCGCGTATTCGGTGCTCTCTCAGCCAGCGACGCACCGGAGCGATATCGTAGCCCTTGTCACCGGTGACCATCTCCGGCCGCCTTCGAGGACGACCACGCCGTCCCTCCGGCTGAGGGATTTTGACAGCACTCAGTACCGGTGCGGCGTACTTGGACTCCTGTGCTTGGCCCGCACTCAACTCGACCGCCAGGGGCAGGCCTCGACCGTCAGTTACCAGATGCAGCTTGGTCGTGAACCCGCCGCGACTGCGACCGAGAGCGTGATCCTGTGGCTCGCCCAGCCGTCGATGCACACGCTGATTTTTTCCCCGCGCCCGCTGCATGCTTGTGTGCCCGGACGCTTGACCCATCGATGCACCAGAGCGTCCACTCGATCTCTCCGAGACCATCGAGATCTCGCCGCAACGCGTGGAGTATTCGGTCCCACAGCCCGCTCCGAGTCCATCGTCGGAACCGGCTGTACACGGTCTGCCACGGCCCGTATCTCTCGGGCAAATCTCGCCACGGCACGCCGGTGTGCATCCAGTAGAGCATCCCGTTCAGGATGGTCCGGTGATCGTGATAGTACCGGCCTCGCGTCTCGCACGAGGGCAATAGTGCTGCAAGAAGCTCCCATTCTTCATCCGTCAGCTCGTGACGGCGCACTACAGGCGACATTGTCCGGCTCAACTGCAAATGATCGAGCCAATGCTGCAGACTGTGCGCCATCCCTTATCAAACACTCCCTAGTCCAATAGATGACGAAACCGAGTTCCATCACGTCAAGCTCGACAACGGCAGCTATCTTTTCGAGGAATACTGCTTTGGTGTCAACACCGGAATAGAATTGGCTCTGTCGGGAATTTGGTGGTAGCACGGAATCATTTTCGGTCTGGCTTGTAGAGGACGCGCTGGCGTAGGCGTTCGAAGCTACCGCGGCCGTACATCGTGCGCTTGACGCTCTTGAGCCGATGTA
>JBPCNJ010000073.1:0-9036 GCA_051001375.1 Gemmatimonadaceae bacterium | reverse complement strand
ACCAGAGCGTCGCGCGCATCACGCTCAATCGGCCCGAAGTCCTGAACAGCTTCGACCGGCAGATGGCGGTGCAGCTGCGCGAAGCACTGGAAGCGGCGGCGCTGGATCCGGCGATACGCGCGGTCCTGCTTACCGGTGCCGGTCGCGCCTTCTGCGCGGGGCAGGATCTCGCGGAAGTGATACCGGCGGCGGACGCCCCACCCACGGATCTGGGCGACATCGTGCACGACAGCTACAACCCGATCATCCGCACCATTCGGCAGATCGAGAAGCCGGTGGTCTGCGCGGTGAACGGTGCGGCCGTCGGCGCCGGAGCGAACCTCGCGCTCGCGTGTGACATCGTGCTCGCGTCCAGCGGCGCCTCATTCATGCAGGCATTCGTCAAGATCGGGCTCATCCCCGACAGTGGTGGAACCTTCTTTTTGCCGCGGATCGTAGGGCTGCAGCGCGCCACCGCGATGATGATGCTGGGAGAAAAGATCCCCGCCACACGTGCACTCGAAACCGGAATGATTTATCAGGTGTGTGAGCCGGAGGCGCTGCTGGAATCCGCGCTCGCCGTCGCCAGAACACTGGCCGCGCTCCCCACTCGCGCACTCGGCCTCACCAAGCAGGGACTGAACGCCTCGTTCGAGAATGGACTCGATGCGCAGCTTGAAATGGAAGAGGAGCTGCAGCGTCTCGCTGGCCGAACAAAGGACTACGCGGAAGGCGTGACGGCGTTCGTGGAGAAGCGAAAGCCGGTGTTCACGGGAGAATAGGTGGCTTCGCTCGGGCGGGATACGGTAGTCGGCATCATCGGCACCGGTGCGATGGGAAGCGGCATCGCGCAGGTCGCCGCTTCCGCTGGCCATCATGTGCTTCTATATGATGCGCGCCCGGATGCGGCCAGTCGCGCGGTCGAGGCCATCGCAAAGGCGCTCGATCGCCAGGTGACGAAGCAGAAGCTCTCCGGCGACGACGCACGCGCTATCGTGGACCGGATGAGCGTGGTAGCGGCCTCTGAAGGAGACTTCTCCTCGCTCGCCGAATGCGGACTCATTATCGAAGCAATTGTAGAAGATCTCGAAATCAAGCGGCGCACGTTCTCGGCCCTTGAGCGTGTCGTCGATACAGCGTGCACCCTCGCGACAAACACCTCGTCCCTATCGGTCACCGCGATAGCCAGCGCGTGCGCACACCCGGACCGCGTAATCGGAATCCACTTCTTCAATCCCGCTCCGGTGTTGCCGCTGGTCGAGATCGTGCCAGGTTTGGCAACGTCCGACGAAGCGATCATCGATACGCGCGCACTGATCGACTCGTGGGGAAAGACCACGATCATAGCATCCGACACTCCAGGCTTCATAGTGAACCGCGTCGCGCGACCTTTCTACGGCGAGGCGCTCAGGATATTTGAAGAGCGCATGGCCGACCCCGCCACCATCGACTGGGCGATGCGGGAGCTGGGAGGATTCCGCATGGGTCCGTTCGAGCTCATGGACTTCATCGGCCACGATGTGAACTTCGCAACGACGAGCGCGGTGTACGAGGGGACCTTCTTCGATCCGCGATATCGTCCGTCAATCGCGCAGAAGCGACTGGTCGAAGCCGGACGGCTCGGCAGAAAAACAGGACAAGGGTTCTACGACTACACTGAAGGGGCGCACGCACCGCGACCAGCGGAAGATCGGCGCCTCGGCGAACAGATCTTCCAGCGAATCCTTGCGATGCTAATCAACGAGGCCGCCGAAGCGGTGAGGATCGGAATCGGATCTGCCGCCGACGTGGATCTCGCGATGACCAGGGGCGTGAACTATCCCAAGGGACTCCTTGCGTGGGCAAACGAATTGGGCGTGACCAACGTCCTCGACACTCTGAACGCGTTGCAGATCGAATACGGCGAGGATCGGTATCGTCCGAGCCCGTTGCTCAAGCAGATGGTGCGCGAAGGGAGACAGTTCCACCAATGAGCATGCCTGAGATGACCACAGCGACGACCGCGACCGCGGTGACCACGGTAACCACACAGCAGTTCGCCGACCAAGGGTTGGATTGGCGCCGCATTGCGTACCTTGCTCTCGCGTCACGCGCGATGGATGACGTCGAGGAGACGACCAATCGCAACCGCACGAGCGTGCCCAAGGAGCACCTTGTGCTCTACCAATTTTCGGCCCGTGGACACGATGTGTCCCAGACCATCCTCGGCTCGCTGATCAACCATCGCCGCGACGCAGCAAGTGCGTACTATCGGTCGCGACCGCTGCTTCTCACGCTCGGCCTCGACTTTGAGGACGCACTCGGCAGCCCGCTTGGACGAGCGGGCGGCTTCAGCGACGGACGCGACATCGGAGTCGTGTGCAATCTTCCCAACGCAGACGGCCCGATTGTGCTCCCGATGTCCGGCGACGTGGGCTCACAGTACACGCCAGCCGCGGGATGGGCGCAGGCGATTCTGTACCACCGCGACGTACTCGGCGACGAGTCGTATCGTGGCGCGATCAGCGTTGTGCTCGGTGGCGAAGCGTCTGTTGCGACGAACGGATTCTGGTCCGCGCTCACATTGGCGACGACACTCGCGCTACCAATGCTTTTCTATGTCGAGGACAACGGACTCGGCATCTCCGTGACCGGCAACATGCAGACACCGGGCGGCAACATCGCCGATAACCTCGCGTCGTTTGGCGGCCTGTTCCTTCGCGACGGCGACGGCTCAGATCCAACGGAGTCGGCGCGACTTCTCACGGAGTGCGTGAGCCATGTGCGGTCAGGCCAGGGCCCCGCGCTCGTTCATCTCACCGTACCGCGGCTGTCCAGTCATTCGGGACCCGATAACCAACGCGGCTATCGCACGGACGAGGACATCGCCGCTGATGAAAAACGCGATCCACTCCCTCGATTGCGCGACCATCTCGTGCCGGCTGCGATGTCAGAGGGCGAGTGGACGGATCTGGAATCAAAGGCGCGGCTGAATGTCGACACCGCTGTCAGCGCTGCGCGTGCGCGGCCGAATCCGGACCCCGCGGGAATCAAGCGCTACGTGTACGCCGATGACGATGGGGACGGTGTTACGGCGTTCGGCGGACTCACACTCGGAGAGCGCCGCGAGCTGAACGGAAGTGAGACAATCACCACGGACGGCGATGTTGTGCGTTTCGCCGAGGCGGTGCGGCGAACGCTGGCGCATGAGCTGTCGGTGAACCCAAAAGTTCTTGTCTTCGGCGAAGATGTCGGCCGCAAGGGTGGCGTGCATCTGGTGTCCGAGGGACTCCAGAAAACTTTCGGTGATGCCCGCGTGTTCGACACAAGCCTTTCGGAAGAAGGAATTGTCGGACGCGCAGTGGGAATGGCTATCCCGGGATTGATGCCGGTGACCGAGATCCAGTTCCGGAAATATGCTGATCCCGCAACGGAGCAGCTCAACAACTGTGGCACGATGCGCTGGCGCACCGCCAACCGTTTTGCCGCTCCCGTCGTCGTCAGAATGCCCGGAGGATTCGGGAAAGATGTCGGAGATCCGTGGCACAGTCTGTCGAGCGAGGTGACGTGGGCGCACGCGATAGGATGGCAGGTGTGCATCCCCTCGAATGCCGCCGATGCAGTCGGGCTGCTACGTGCCGCAATGCGGAGTCCCAACCCCACGATCTTCTTTGAGCATCGGTCCATGCTCATGACCAGCGACGGCAGCGCGCGCTATCCGGGTGACGATTACGTGCTGCCGCTCGGCAAGGCGAACACGCTGCGCCGCGGAACAGACATGTCCGTGATCACGTGGGGCGCGATGGTGCACCGATGTGCCGAAGCGATCGAGCGGTTCGGCGACCGTGTCGAGCTTATCGATCTGCGCACGATCGCCCCTTGGGACAGAGCGTGCGTTCTCGAATCCGTGAACAGGACCGGTCGCTGTCTCATCGTGCACGAGGACACGATGACCGCTGGGTTCGGAGCGGAGATAGCGGCTGTTGTGGCCTCTGATTGCTTCTGGTATCTCGACGCGCCCGTTGAGCGCTTGACCGTGGACGATGTGCCGTTGCCGTATCATCAGGTCCTGCTGGCCGCGGTGCTGCCGGACGCGGAGAGAATCGCGAAGCGGATCGAGGAATTGCTGGCGTTATAGCGGCGTACGCAGCTTCACTCAGGCGTTATGTGGCAACAGAATGCCATGTACGACCACTCGCGTCGACCATTTATTATTTTCTATGCGCACGGTCGTTGTTGGGCGGTGCCCGCTCGGGCGAGAATCTCCAGTCAGCATACGACTTGCGGCGGGCGGACAATGGCAATGAAACGGACAGGTTATCCGCGGTTCGCAGCTGCTTCGTCGGGGCTGCTGCTCTCCCTCGCCCTCGCGGTGGGGTGCACTCATGCACCGCGCGGAGCTACGGCAGCAGTCACGCCAACCGACTCAGTGCCGGCGCATGATTCGTTTACCATTCAGTCAAAGGCGCTCGGCGAGGCACGTCCAATCAATGTCTACGTGCCCGCGCAATACCGGGCGTCGCGCGGGCGGTCCGCGGAGCCGCTCCCGGTGCTGTACATGCCCGATGGTGGCCTGGACGAGGATTTCCCTCACGTCGTCCACACAGTCGATTCGTTGATCGCCCGCGGCGCGATCCGGCCCGTGATCGTCGTCGGCGTGCCCAATACCCAGCGTCGCCGCGATCTGACGGGCCCCACCCGTGTGGCGTCCGACAGTACAATCGCGCCCCACGTCGGCGGCTCGGCAGCCTTCCGGCACTTTCTCCGCGACGAACTTGTGCCGCAAGTCGAGCGGCGCTACCGGACCACGCGAGAGCGCGCGATCATGGGCGAGTCACTGGCTGGACTCTTTGTCGTTGAGACATTCCTGCAGGAGCCCGATCTCTTCACCCACTACGTCGCGTTCGATCCGAGCGTCTGGTGGAACGCCGGTGCGCTGGTTGAATCGGCACAGCTGCGGCTCGCGGCTTTCGACGCGGCACCCCGGACGCTCTACGTGGCCACCTCCCGCGAGCCGAGCACCGCGGTTGGAATAGCGCGGATCGCAGCTCTGCTCCGAGCTGCGCCGCCGCCGGGTCTGAGGTGGACGTATGAGCCGCGACCTGAGCTCACACATGCAAACATTTTCCGCGCGGTCGCACCGGCCGCTATTGTGGATGCGTTCCACTAACCGCGGATTCCAACCTGAAACGGCTTGACTACTCGAACTAGTCCAAGTAGTCTACGACATGGCCAATCCAGATGCACCTCCGGAAGTGTGGCAACTGCACGAGGCAAAAGCCCGGTTCAGTGAGCTCTTTCGCTTGGTGCGAGCGCACGGCCCTCAACGTGTGGTGAAGCACGGCGGGGAGGCAGTAGTCGTGGTGCCAGCGGAGCAGTTCGACCGACTCAGGGAGCGGGCCACGCAACCAGAGTCGCTGGTGCAATTCTTTCAAGCGGCGCCACTGGGAGGAGTAACGCTGGACCTGGCGCGTAAGCGCGACACCACGCGGAACATCAAATGGTGATCGGCGACCTTTCGGACGACACCGGGCAACTCCGGTGAGGACTGGTTGAGCGGTTTTCTTCTCGACACGAACGTTGTCTCGGAGCTCATGAAGCCGCGGCCGAACAGACGCGTAACGACATGGGTCGAATCCACTCCGGAATCGCTTCTATACCTGAGCGCTCTTACCGTGGGTGAAGTGCGCAAAGGGATAGACATGCTGGATAACCGTGATCCAAGGCGTCCCGCGCTGCAGAGCTGGCTGGATCGAGACGTGCGCATTCGGTTCGCGGGACGGATTCTATCACTCGATGACGCTGTCGCGGAGAGATGGGGGCAACTGGAGGCGGCGGCCAGAAAGCAGCGTGTCACTTTGCCGACGGTAGATGCACAGATGGCGGCGACGGCGCTGCACTTCAATCTGACTTTCGTCACTCGGAACGCCGAGGATGTCCAATCCACCGGGATCGCGACGTTCAATCCGTGGAATAGCTAGGAATTGCTGCAGGTTTGAAGCGCTCACCCACCGCGCAGAAATCGTGACCCTGAATCCGGGCGACTTCGCCGATGTCGTCGGCCTTCAGCTTCGCGCATGGTGAGCATAAGTACGGCGCTACACTTCTACCAAGCTTTTTACAGCGCCTTGAACCTGTCGAACGGTTGATGGCAGCCGTTGCAGTAGTGAATCGACTTGCACGCTGTCGAGCCGAACTCGCTCCGCTCCTCGGAGTCCGCCGATCCGCAGTACGGACACACAACCGCGCGTGGAGCGCGCTTGAGCATGACCAACGGTTCGATCTCGACCGGCCCGGGCGGTGCGATTCCCGCAGCGCGCAGCTTTTCCTTTGCCTCAGCGCTCAACCAGTCGGTCGTCCATGCGGGTGAATACACTGTGCGCACGGTCACGTTTGCCACGCCGTGCGCCGTCAGCGTCTCGACGATGTCGTTCTCGATTGCCCTGATCGCGGGACAGCCGGAGTACGTGGGCGTGATGTCGATCCGCACGTGATCTTCGGTGGCATGCACGTCCCGAACGATCCCCAGCTCCACCACATCCAGCGCGGGTAGCTCGGGGTCCTTCACCTCGCGCAGAATGTCGAGGAGAGAGTCCGCTGCAATCACCATTAGATCACCATTCCGCACCCGGATGAGAGCGCGCCACGATCTGCATCTCGGACAACATGTGCCCGAGGTATTCAGTGTGCTGGCCTCCGCGTCCTCCGCGTGCGAAGAACTGTTCCGTCGGGCGCTCCAGGCCGGAACGCGTGAGCACATCGTTCACTACGTCGTTCCAGAGCGGACGAATCTCGCTCGGGTGCGGAGCGACGCCGAGTCGGGCCATGCGCTCGTCCACATCATCGCCCTGGAACAGCTCATCCGTGAAGCGCCATAGCTCGTTCACCGAACGCTGAATTCGCGCATGGCTCTCGTCGGTGCCGTCGCCAAGCTTGAGCATCCAATCGCTGCTGTGCCTGAGATGATACCGCTCTTCCTTCACGGCCTTGGCCGCGACGGCCGCGAGCTCCGCGTGCGTGCTGCGCTGGAGTGCATCCATCAGATATATGCTGAACGCGTCGAAGAAGAATTGTCGCGCGATGGTGTAGCCGAAATCTCCGGGTGGCAGCTCCACAAGCTGAAGATTCCGGAACTCGACAGTCTCGCGAAAATACGCGAGCGCGTCAGCGTTTCGCCCCGCCCCCTCGGTCTCGCCAGCCAACTCGAGCGCGCGCGTCGCCTGCCCCAGAAGATCGAGAGCGATGTTGCCGAGTGCGATGTCCTCTTCCAGAATTGGCCCGTGGCCGCACCATTCGGAAAGTCGATGACCGAGCACGAGCCGGTCGTCTCCGATTCGCAGCAGGTACTCGAAGAGTGCCGTGCGATCATCGGACGCGATAGTGGCTACATCAAGATCAGCGACCGTGTTCACCGTCATGTGGATAGCCTCAGAGTCCCTTCAGACCACGCGGCACCGTATAGAACTGCGGGTGCCTGGAGATCTTGTCCTCGCCGGGGTCGAAGAAAGGGCCGCGGTCCTCGGGCTGAGACGCGGTGATGGCTACCGTCGGGACAACCCACATGCTCAGGACGTGCCCGCGCCGCGAATACACGTCGCGCGCGTTCTGCAGTGCAGACTCTCCGTCGACGGCGTGTACACTGCCAACATGCTCGTGTGGCGCAGCCTGTTCGCTCTGCACAAACACTTCCCACAGCGGCCAGGCCGCCTCGCCGTTGGACCCGTTATTCTGCGCCGTGTCGGTCAAGACCAAGCGCTCAGGCCGCAGCGACCGCGGCCACCGGTCCCGCGTGTTTCTCCGCGTATGCGGTCGCGGCCTCACGCACCCAGCGGCCGTTGTCGTGCGCCGCGTTGCGCGCCTGGAGTCGCTCGCGGTTACACGGGCCGTTGCCCTTCACCACCGCCCAGAACTCGTTCCAGTCTATCTCGCCGAAATCCCAGTGACCCGTTTCCTCATTCAGCTTGAGGTCTGGATCGGGGAGCGTGAGCCCGACGGCCTGGGCCTGCGGAATCGTGAGGTCGATGAAGCGCTGACGCAGCTCGTCGTTCGTCTTCCGCTTCACGCGCCAGCGCATGAGCTCTTCGGTGTTGGACGAGTTCGCGTCGCTCGGCCCAAACATCATCAGTGACGGCCACCACCAGCGGTTAACCGAGTCCTGCGCCATCGCCCGCTGTGCCGGCGTCCCGCGGGCCAGCGTCGCGATGATCTCGTAGCCCTGCTTCTTGTGGAAGTTTTCTTCCTTGCAGATGCGGATCATCGCCCTCGCGTACGGGCCGTACGACGCCTTTGCGAGAACCGTCTGATTCACGATGGCAGCTCCGTCCACGAACCACCCTATCACACCCACGTCTGCCCAACTGAGCGTCGGGTAGTTGAAGATGCTGGAGTACTTGGCCTTGCCGGACAGGAGCTGTTCCGTCAACTCCTGCCGCTCGATGCCCAGGGTCTCGGTTCCGCAGTAGATGTACAGCCCGTGGCCCGCTTCGTCCTGCACCTTGGCCAGCAGCGTCATCTTGCGCCGCAGGCTGGGCGCGCGCGTGATCCAGTTCCCTTCCGGGAGCATTCCAACGATCTCGGAGTGCGCGTGCTGCGACATCATGCGGATGAGCTGCGTGCGGTACCGATCGGGCATCCAGTCCTTGGGCTCGATCGTCTCGCCTGCCGCGATGCGAGCTTCGAATTCGGCGACGTTCCGCTGCTCGGCGGCGGTGGCTTCGGTGCTGCCTTGGGTCGTGGCTTCAGCTATCTGCATGGCGAGTACTCCGTCGGAAAGCTCAGGGAATTTTCCTTATACTGGAAGATACCCCATCGGGTCCCTCGGTGTGAGCGGGCGCACCGTCTGGCGCACCATACCGTGCACTCTGACGACCATCGCGGTCACGGGTGGGGCGCCCTAGTGGAGCATCTGGTAGACCGCGAGTACGCCGATCGTTCGCGATCTGGACCGGTGGGCCCGGTCTTACATGATCGACGTAGAGCGCCAAGCCCTCGCCAGTTCCCGGTTCCACTAGCCTCGTGGCCGGGAGTCGCATACCCTGTACGGAATGACAGACAGCGGAATAGATAACGGAACGGTTA
>JBPCNJ010000072.1:0-7314 GCA_051001375.1 Gemmatimonadaceae bacterium | reverse complement strand
ATCATTCATGATTCTCGCCACCCAGCCCGAAGACCACCATGACCTTCCGCTCGCTCTCGTTCGCCTCCATGATGTGCGGCGCTGCATTGCTCGCCGCACCGGTTTCAGCGCCCCTGGTCGCCCAGACGCCGTCGTCCGGCTACCACGTGATCCGCCGCATCCCAATCGCCGGTGATGGTGGCTGGGATTACATCACCGTAGATACCGCAAGCAATCGGCTCTTCATCGCTCGCGGCACCCGGGTGCAGGTGATCGACCTGAAGACCAGTGCTCTCGTCGGAGAGGTCAACGGCACCAACGGTGTTCACGGTGTCGCGGTCAACCCGGCAACGCAGCGTGCGTACACCAGCAACGGACGTGATACGACGGTCGGCATATTTGACGTCAAGACGCTGACCCCGCAAAAGACCGTTCGCGTGACTGGCGCGAACCCAGATGCGATTCTGTTCGAGCCTGTCACACGCAGAGTCTTCACGTTCAACGGTCGCGGTCAGAACGCGACAGCCATCGATGTGTCCGCCGATACCGTCGTCGGGTCCGTCGAGCTAGGCGGCAAGCCGGAAACCGCGGTGTCCGACGGTGCCGGACACGTCTTCGTCAATATTGAGGACAAGAGCCAGCTTGTAGAGTTCGATGCGGCGACGCTCGCCGTCATGCACACGTATCCGCTCACGCCGTGTGAATCGCCCTCCGGCCTCGCGATAGACAAGGCTAGCAACCATCTGTTCGTCGGTTGCGACAACAAGATCATGGGAATCGTTGACGCGAACACGGGTCGTGTTGTGGCCACCCCGCCGAGCGGTAGCGGCACTGACGCCAACGGGTTCGATGCGGAGCGCGGTTACGCGTTCAGCTCCAACGGTGGCGACGGGACTCTCACAGTTGTTCGCCAGACCGGGCCGAGCACTTTCACGAGCGAAAACATCCCGACCGAACGCGGCGCGCGCACGATGGCAATCGATCCGCGCACGCACCTGATCTATCTCGTCAGTGCCAAGTTCAACCCAGCCGCCGCTCCCACGGCTGAGCAGCCGCGTCCGCGCCCGACGATGATTCCGGGAACGTTCGAGATCTTGGTAGTCG
Source organism: Gemmatimonadaceae bacterium (assembly GCA_051001375.1). Lineage (GTDB taxonomy): Bacteria > Gemmatimonadota > Gemmatimonadetes > Gemmatimonadales > Gemmatimonadaceae > Fen-1247. The sequence goes on along the minus strand of JBPCNJ010000072.1, from coordinate 6,231 downwards.
GCAAATAGCCTGTCGGGGCGACCGCGGGTCGCCCTACACAAGAACCCCGTCGAGGGCCTGGGTCATCGGTGCATTCGCAAACACTTCCAGCGCCAGCTCCGCCTTGCCGAAAGGCGCTGAAACCTGTACTCCACATACGAGCGGACGCACCCGGTCCAGCATCTCGCGCGCGATCGCTATCCCTTCGCGCACCGCGTGCTCTTTCGATATCGCGTTGGCGCGACGCATGCGGTCGATTATCTCCGGCGGTACGGCGACGCCCGGAACTTCGTTGGCGAGAAATTCCGCGTTCCGCACGGATACAAGTGGCCAGATTCCCGCGATTATTGGAATGTCAAGCGACTCAACGCTGCGCATGAAGCGCTCTAACTGATCCGGGTCGAACACTGGCTGCGTGATGGCGTACTCCGCTCCCGCCTCCACCTTCCACTCAAAGCGGCGACGCTCGTGCTCCGGATCGATAGCCGCTGGATTCACGCCCACGCCGATCGCGAAACGTGTCGGTTCGCCGATAGGATTGCCACCCGGGTCGAGGCCGCTGTTCAGGTTGCTCACCAGATTGGTGAGTCCGATTGCGTCAATGTCAAAGACCGCGGTAGCGGATGGATACGGACCCATCTTGGGCGGATCGCCGGTGATGAGGAGGACATTGCGAAGACCGACCGCGGAGGCGCCGAGCAGATCACTCAGCATGCCTAGCAAGTTGCGATCGCGGCAGCAGTAGTGCGTTACGGTCTCGATTCCGGACTGCTGCTCGATCAGCACGCTGGTGAGCACCGCGCCCATTCTGCTCTGTGCGCGAGGTCCATCCGGAACGTTGATAGCGTCCACGCCAGCTTCGCGCAGCAGGATCGCATCGCGCAGCAACTTTGACGCATCCACACCGCGTGGGGGTACCAGCTCCACCGACGTCACGAAATCACCGGCCGCGATCTTTGCCGCGAAGCGCGAGCGCTCAGCGAACGGTACGGGCTCGACACCAACGTGTCGCGCAGCCTCGTCCGGAACTGTTGCGGATACGGCATGGCTCGTATGCCTGCTGTGGAGCGTGAGTGGACGCACTCCCTCGACCATGTCGCGAATATGCTCCGGCGTCGTTCCACAACACCCGCCGATCACCTTGGCGCCGGCGTTCACGAGGTGTCGAGCGTAACTCGCCATGTACTCCGGGCTCGCCATGTACATGGTGCGCCCGCTGACGTCGCGTGGCATTCCCGCGTTTGGCTGCGCGCTCAACTTCTTTGACGTGAGCGGCGCCATCTTCTCGATAGCCTCGAGGATGGTCTGCGGTCCCACCGAGCAGTTCAGTCCAATCACATCCGCTCCCGCCAGATCGAGAGCAGCAGCGATGTCCGCGGGCGTTGCTCCGTATGCGGTCACGCCGTCAGCGTTGATCGCAACCTGCGCCACAACCGGCATTGTGGGGTCGACGTCGCGCGCGGCACGCACGGCCTGTGTGACTTCGTCCAGATCGGAAAATGTCTCGATGATAAACAGGTCGGCACCGCCTTCGCGGAGAGCGGTCATCTGCTCCGCGAATACTTCGCGCGCGTCTTCGCGCGATGTCGGCCCGTACGGCTCGAGTCGCACACCGAGCGGGCCGATCGCGCCCGCGACGAGCGCCTTGTCGCCCGCGGCGGCGCGCGCGAGCCGCGCTGCCGCAACGTTGATGGCATGCACCTGATCGGCGAGACCGTGCTGCGCCAGCTTCACGCGGTTCGCGCCAAACGTGTTCGTCTCCAGCACCTCCGCTCCTGCCTTCCCGTACGCCTCGTGAATCGCCCGAATCAGATCCGGCGTGCGCAGGTTCAGCTCATCGTAGCACTGGTTGATGAACACGCCGCGCGCGTAGATCATCGTCCCCATCGCGCCGTCGAACACCACCACAGCGCTGGGATCGAGCAGCCGCTTCAGTAATGCGTCACGCAATTGCCGGCTCCAGCTCGGCCGCCGCACCACGCACGGCGTAGTATCTGGCCTCCGGATGATGCATTATCACCGCCGCGGTTGACTGCTCCGGCTGTAGCTGAAACGACTCCGTCAAGGTCATTCCGAGCGCTTCCGTCGCGGGAAGCATGCGGAACACCGTCGCATGATCGTCCAGGTCGGGGCAGGCGCCGTAACCCCAGGAGTACCGCTTGCCACTATCAATGCCCAACTCCGACTTGATCTTCCGATGCATCCACTCCGCCACTGCCTCGGCCACTTCCACGGACAGCCCATGTACGTAGAATGCTTCCGAGTACTCGTTCGCCCCCTGAAGCTCGGCGAACCGCGCCGACGCCTCGTCGCCCACGGTCACGATCTGGAGCGGTAGCACATCCACGTCTGCCGAATTTACGGAGCGAATGTAGTCCGCGAGACAGAGCCGCTCGCGGCCAACCATGCGCGGGAAATGAAAGCGCGCAATCTCGCGCTTCGCGCCCTCGGCAACATAGGCTTCGGGATCATACACGATCACGTCATTGCCGCTCGACTGCGTCGGAAAGTAGCCGTACACCGCCTCCGGCTTGAGCCATCCCCTCGTTCTCGCGTCTTCCTTCAGCCGTTCGAGCACGGGCTCAAATTCGTTGCGTATTGTGCGCTCGTATTTCTCACCTGAGCCGCGCGCACCCCACTGCAGACGATACAGCTCATCCAGATCAAGCAGATCGTACAGCTCGTCCAGCGGAATGTCGCGCACCACCCGCGTTCCCCAGAATGGTGGCGCCGGAACCGGATTGTCCGCGGCTACGTCGCTGCGCGCGCCACCGGCGTCTCCCACAGCGATGTCCTTGCCCACCTGCGAGCGCAGGAATACGTCGTTCCGGGCATCGTCGAGCGCACCCGTCACGAACTGGTCACGCCGTTCCGCATCCTGCAGCACATCCATCGTTTCCAGACCTTCGAACGCGTCCTTGCAGTAGAACACGCCAGCATCGTACGCGCGCTCACCCTCAACGAAGAGCGCACGCCGGCCGAAGCGACGATTGATCGCCGCACCGCCGATCATCACAGGAATGTGTATGCCGCGCCTGTCCAGCTCCTGCACGCACAGCGGCATCTGCTTGGACGTGGACACCAGCAGGGCGCTCAGGCCAATCGCGTCAGCATTCACCTCAATGGCCTTCTCGATGATCGTGTTCACAGGCACCTGCTTGCCCAGATCGAACACGGTGTAGCCGTTGTTCGAGAGAATGGTATTCACGAGCGACTTGCCGATGTCGTGCACGTCGCCGTAAACGGTGGCGAGCACCACGCGGCACTTGGTGTAGCCCTCGCTCTTTTCCAGAAACTGTTCCAGGTGGTTCACTGCCTTCTTCATCACCTCGGCGGATTGCAGCACGAACGGAAGAATCAGCTCACCGGCACCGAACTTGTCGCCCACATCTTTCATCGCCGGGAGCAGCACGCCATTCAACACGCGCACCGGATTGTCACGAACGCCTGCCGTATCCAGCGCGTCCTCGATCCCATCTTTCTTCCGGTGCAGCACCATCCAGTGAATTTTCTCGTCCGGCGTCATGTCTGCCGTCGGGTCTTCCTTTGCAACCTGCGTCGATGACGATGACGACTCGCCGGTCGCGGAGAAATACTCGATGAAGCGCTGCAGCGCGTCGGGCCTGCGATTGAATACGAGGTCATCCGAAAGCGCGCGCTCTGCTTCGGATATTTCCGCGTACGGCCGGATGTGCGCCGGGTTCACGATCGCCGCGTCCAGACCCGCCGCGACACAGTGGTGCAGGAATACCGAATTGAGCACCGCGCGCGCGTCCGGCGTGAGCCCGAACGATACATTGGACACGCCCAGGATTGTCGCCACACCGGGCAGCTCACGCTTGATAAGCCGGATCCCTTCGATAGTCTCGGCCGCGGAGTCGATCCACTCCGGATCTCCCGTGGCGAGCGTGAACGTGAGCGCATCGTACAGCAGATCTTCGGGTGCGAGCCCGTACTCGTCCACCGCGATCTCGTAGATTTTGCGCGCGACCTCCAGCTTCCGCTCGCGCGTCTTAGCCATGCCGATCTCATCGATCGTGAGCGCGACGACCGCGGCGCCATGCTTCTTCACCAGCGGCACCACGTCGTCGATGCGCTTGCGCCCGTTCTCCATGTTGATGGAGTTGACGATAGCGCGACCCGGAACATGCTCCAGTGCGGCCTGAATCACGGCGGCCTCGGTGGAGTCGATCATGAGCGGTGCTTCGACGCCCATCGATAACAGCTTCACCACCCTGGACATCTGCTCAGCTTCGTCACCGCGCTCCGTGAGCGCGACGCACACGTCCAGCACGTGCGCTCCCGAATCCACCTGATCGCGCGCGACTTCTACAATTCCCTCGTAGTCATCGGCGAGCAACAGTCGCTTGACCTTGCGCGACCCCTGTGAATTAACGCGCTCGCCGACCAGCAGCGGCGCGGGATCCTGGTGAATCTCGATCGCGCGCATCGCTGATGAAACACGTGGAACGGCAACGGTGCGTTCCCCAGCGCCGGTCGCCGAACCGCGCACCTTCGCCACCACCGCCCGTAAATGTTCGGGCGTGGTACCGCAACATCCGCCCACGATGCGCACGCCGAAGTCACGCACGAACTCGGCGAGCGCATCCGCCATCGGCTCGGGCTCCAGCGGATACACCGCTTCCCCCACGCCCGTGTTGATTGGTAGCCCCGCGTTGGGGACGACCGACAACGGCAGCCGCGCGTGCTCCGCCAGATACCTGATCGGCTCGCGCATGTGCTCCGGACCCGTGGAGCAGTTCAGCCCGATCACATCCACGCGCCGCGACTCCAGCGTCGTCATCGCGCTGGCGATATCGGTGCCCAGAAGCATGCGGCCGCTCCCGTCGAGCGTGATCTGCGCCTGAATTGGAACGCGTCTGCCGAGCTCGGCAAAGGCGCGCTCGATGCCCGCCACTGCGGCCTTCACTTCGAGTATGTCCTGCGACGTCTCGATCAGCAGAACGTCGACGCCGCCCTGCACCAACGCCTTACTCTGCGCGTAGTAGTTATCGGCCAACTCATTGAAGGTGACGTTCGAGAGCACCGGGTCAGTGCTGGACGGAAGCATCCCCGTTGGCCCCATCGACCCGGCCACAAAGCGGGGATGCTGGGGCGTGGCGTACCTGTCACATGCCTCGCGCGCCAGGCGTGCCGCCTGCACATTCAGCTCATCGGCCTTGCCCAGCAGACCCCACTCTTCCAGCCGACGCGGAGTCGACTGGAAGGTGCATGTCTCCACAACGTCGCAGCCGACTTCGAGGAACGACTCGTGGATTGCACGGATCACATCCGGGCGTGTCAGGACGAGGTTATCGTTGCACCCCTCCAGGTCCTTGCCGCCGAAGTCATCGGGCGTGAGCTGATAGCGCTGGATGTTAGTGCCCATCGCGCCATCATATATGAGTACCCGCTCGGCCAATGCGGCGAGATAGGGAGACGTGCTGGTCTTGTCAGTCATACGGACCTTGGCGGATCTTGAATACAAAAAGACCCGGCGTTGGGAGCGCCGGGCGTGCGGGGCGCTTTAGCGAGGTTTAACGTGGCCGCAATTTGCCGAAAATCGCCACGGTTATCTGTTGTGTTCTAACGATAGCACCAGCATCGTCCGCGTACAAGGGGTCATCCATCCGATCAGCCGGATTGACGGATAGACGAGCCCATGTAGGGCCGCCCGGCGATCGCCTCCCACCCAACCGCTGTACGATATCCGCGATTCAGTGAATCCAGCGTCCGAGTAGATACCCGGTGATGAGAAAGAACAGCATCAAAGCTCCGAGTGTACCTGCCGCGACAAGGATCCAATCCACACCGAGAATGACGCCGTGAATCACACGCGTTCTGCGATTGCTGTCGGATGTCGCTCGGGTCATCCCCGTCGCGCGGTCCAGCAATCCCCACAGACTGTAGCAGGCGATGATCGCCGGCGGCAGGTACAGCGCCCACCAGTAAGGTCGTTGCGACACAATGCTCAGAGCGGCCGCGGTAGACAGCGCGGCCTCGACGACGAGGTAAGCTAGAGAACGCTCTCTCGCCTGATCACGAAGGAGGCCGAACAGGTTCTCGCTCGGGTCAGATTGCCCGAGGCCGTGGGATGAAGAGCGGACCATGTATCGCTCCGTATATGGGCTTCTCTCTGAGAGATACACAAAAGATGTTGCTCGTCAATACGCTCTCGCGTTACAGTCACGTTACAGTCACGTTACAGCCTCAAAAAAGCCCACTCGAGAATGTTCAGCGCGAAGTATGCGA
>JBPCNJ010000071.1:0-11184 GCA_051001375.1 Gemmatimonadaceae bacterium | reverse complement strand
CCTCTCGGTACGCGCCGCTCTCGTTCGTATTCCTATCGTGCATTCAGCTCATGCACGACTGGTCAGCCGCCGGCCGCGTTGGGATTGGCGTTGATCTCGGAGATGGGGATGGGGAAGCACGTTGCCGTTCCGTAACTCGTGGTGGCAGACCCCTGGTATGGTCCCTTGGGGAACTGATCCACCTGGTACTGAGCGATGTAGCGACGCAGATCGCCCACACGGTGGCCGTCGAGATAGAACTCTCGGCGGCGCTGGTCGCGTAGGTCAGCCAGAACGGCGCTCGGGGTGGTAGCGGTCGAAGCACCCTGCCCGTTGGCCGTGCGTTGTTGGTTGACGAAGGCGAGCGTCGTTGCATTGCCTGCGTTGGCCTCAGCGATGATGTACTGCGCTTCCAGATACGATGCGATGCGTATGCTGGCGCCCGGAGTCATTGCCTGACCTCCTGGCAAGGCCGTCGTAGGCGGAATGTTGCCCCCAAAGGAAGCCGGTTTGTTGGGCACGTAGACTTGTACCGCGTTCATCGCACGTACGGTCGTGGGCGTGATAGGGACACGAGGGTCCTTGAGATTCAGAAACGTGGGATCGACCGTGTACCAGAGTGAGCTCTGAGCATAGTTGAAGCCTCCGCTCACCTGTGCTCCCGTCGCGGTCGCCGCCTGCGGTGACCCCATCGCGTTCCAAAACGGGTTCACCGGAAGTCCCGGCGTAGTCGGGATGCCTTCGGCGTAGTAGACGCGGTACACAGCGCCGGGTGTTACCTGGGATGCGTACGTGATCGCCTTGGTCTTGTCCCCGAGATCCAGGGCCGCCCGCGCCTCGCCGACGAGCGCAAGATTGGCAATCGTATCCGCCGCCGCCTTGTTATTGTTCCCGGCCGAAGCCGTCTTCGCGATAGCGACGGCCGAATCGAACTTGGGAATGGCCAGTTGAAACAGCGCCGCCGGATCGAGCGGCTTACTGCCCTGAATCGGCGCGGTACAGAACGTCTCACCCAGAATGACCTCGCTGAATGCGGCGAGTGCCAGAGTGCGCGCTACGCGGGTATCAGCCCCTGCGTTTGCGCCGAGATAGCCGATCAGCCGGTTGGCCGTAGTGTCTGACGCGAAGCGGGCGCGCTGGATCGGGCTGTAGGTGGCCGAAACCAGATCCAGATTGTTCGTGAGATTGCGCTGATCCAGCAGATTGTATGACACGTTGACGTGGGCGCTGGTGGCTTCATCTGAAAAGATGCCGCCGTACAGCGCGGTGTTGCCGTACATCCCCTGGAACTCAGCGACAGCGCCGTTCACGATCAGATTGGCGTCCGTCGAGTCGGTCAGCTTGGTGACATCCACAGCGCCTGGATTGGTCACTTTGAGATAATCACTGCACGCGCTGGATGCCACGACGAGCATGGCCGCCACCGCGGCCAGTTGAAACCTGCGGATATGAGTTGTCATTGAACGATCAGAAGTTCAGGGTGAGCGATGTCGTCCAACGGCGCAGCATGGGCATCGTATACGAGTCCGCACGGAGAAACTGAGTTGAGCTGGTGAGGAAGGTCCCCTGGCCTATGAAATTCACCTCAGGGTCGATGCCGGGATACCGTTTGGACAGGAAGCCCAAGTTGTGCCCGGCGACGGTTAGCGTCGCACCGCTCACGTGTAGCGCGGTCGCGAATGGGGTGGGAAGGGTGTAGCCCAACGACACGTCGCGTAGCTTGACGAAATCACCGTGCTGAATCCACGGGGCCGTGATCGCGCCGGTGTTGTAGTACACCGAATCGAGCGAGCTCAGCGTGCCGTTGTTCATCTCCTTGGAGTTGCGGTTGGCTCCCTGATCGCGGTTACGCGACTTCTGGTTCAGGAGGTAGAAACCCTCTTTGAAGTCGATGAGCCCGTACAGTCGGAAATTCTTTGCAATGGTGAAGGTGTTGGAAAAGCTACCTTCACTCGTCGGCGTGGACGGCCCCACGTAGCGTAGCGGACCGACGACCAGAGCTCCCTTTGCGTCCGTCGCGTACGTGCCGTCGGCGTTGCGCACGGCGTCCTGTGCCCACCAACCAGCCACTGGATAACCTTCGATGATGCGCTGAGTCCGCGCGACAGAGAGGTAGGGATCGTACACGTCGATTTCAGTGAGACCCTGGTACGCCAGTCTGGTGACCTTGTTAGCGTTAGTGGAGTAATTGAACTGCGACTCCCACGTGAGCCAGGAGGCGTCGATCGGACGGAAGGTCAGGCCAAGCTCCGTGCCGGTGTTCTTGACTGCCCCGAAGTTGATAAACCGTGACGCGGTGAAGCCGTAGGATGGTGCGTTAGGAAGCGAGATCAGAGCGTCACTCGTCTTCTTGTTGTACGCGGTGAATTCGACGCCGATCCTGCTCGAGAAGAAAGATGCATCGAAGCCGATCTCTGTCTCGCTTCCCCTCTCGGCGTGCAGGTCAGGGTTACCCGTGGCGCCCTGGGTGAGAGCAGTCGCCGCGGTGTTGCTGCCGGTAATCACCTTCGTCGCGACGTAGGTGCGAAGGGCATCGTAGGGCCCCGGAGAGCGACCTGCCTGACCATACGCGTACCGAAATTTGAAGTTGTCGGCGTGCAGCGCGTGGAAAAGCGGCTGGAGTCTTGGCTCTTCAGAGGCAACGTAGGACAGCGATGCCTTGGGGTAGTACACCTTGTTAAATGTGACGCCGAAAGCCGAGTTATCGTCCGCGCGCACGCCGCCCGTTAGGAACAGCCGATTGGCCAATCCGAGCCGCTCCTGGACGAAGTAGCCGAGGCTGGCTTGCTCGCTGAAGCTCGTTGAACCGGAAACCGTTGTTGCCGAACCGACCAGTCGGAATTCCGGGCTGGGCAGGCCGCTGCCGGTCGCCTCGGTGCGGTTGTATTCATTCTTGTTTCCCTGCGCGCCGATGGAGAAATCCGACGTCAGACTGGGCAGCAGCCTGCCGGTAACCGTGCCGGCGTAGTCGAAAGTGTACAGATGTCGCACGGGTACCTGTTGGGCCAGGAAGCCGAGAGGGTAATCACTCTGCGAGATGGCGGCGCCCGGCGGGTAGTAAACGGTCGCCATGGCATTGTTATAGTCCAGGCCCACAGTTACGCGGTTCTGGAACCAGCTGAACGGGCGATAGTTCGTGGTGGCGCCGAAGATAGTGCGCTCGGAGTTGGTCTCGTTGTCGTACTGGTTGGCGGTCTCCGGGCTATTGTTGGCGAAGCCCATCTCCTGTACAGGGCGCTGCCCTGGCTTGCCACGCACCACGCTGAACAGGAGACCCTGCGCTGCATCATCACTCAGCGGTAGCCGCAAGGCAGATTGGATGTAGCTCGTGTTAACGTTGAAGTCGAGCTTGTTAGAAAGCGTGTAGCCGAAGTTGCCGCGAGCCGACTTCCGGTTATCGTAGCTGTTGTAGAAGACGCCCTGGTCCAGCGACCGGTCCGCGGAGAGATAGTAGTTGTAGCGATCCGAGCCACCGCGCAGCGAAGCGACGAGATTCTGGTACAGCCCGGTGCGGAGCGCCTGCGGATCGCGATGAAGCGGGTCGTCGGTGAGCACGGTTCCGGCCGTCACGCCGTCCGCGCGGCATCCCGGCCAGGACGGAAGAATCGACTTACCCGTCGCTGTACTGACCGTGTCCAGCGACGCGATCCGGGCGGCCGTACATGTGGTGTAGTTCACCGGCGTCGCGAGCGCCCAATCGGTCGCGCCGTATTCGCCCTTTACCGTCCAGCTCGCTTTCTGATCGCGTCGACCTTTCTTCGTGATGATCGGAATGACGCCGCCCGCGGCATCGGCGCCGTACAGCGTGGCGGCGGCCGGGCCCTTGATGACCTCAATCCTCTCGATGTCCTCTGGGTTGATCGCGTCCAGCGCGGACGCGCCCTGTGAGAAAGCGCCGCCCGCGTAGCCGGTGCCGGATGGATTGTAGTTTCCCGCCGGCTGATCGCTGTAGCGCACGCCATCGACATAGAAGATGGGGCGGTTGGTGGCGCTGAGTGAGCTGATGCCCCGAATGCGGATGTCCGCGGCGGTACCCGGCGCTCCAGACCCTGGAACGAGGGTCAGGCCAGGCGTCTTTCCCTGAAGCACGTCGGTCACGTTGTTCATCGAGCTGCGCTGCGTGATATCCGCAACGTCCAGCGACGTGACCGCGTTACCGATTGCGCGCTTTTCGGTCGCGCCGGCTGTACCCGTGACGACGACCTGGTCCAGCGATAGCGCCGCCGGACGGATCTGGAACGCAACGGTTGTCGTGCCGCCGGCGGTCACAGCCGCGTTCTGAACAGCCGAGCTATAGCCGATGCGCCGCACTCGCAGAGTGACGTTGCCGGGGCTGACGCCAGTGATTGTAAACGTTCCAGTAGGGTCGGACGCGCCGCCACGCTGCGTTCCCTCTACTGACACCGTCACATCGGCGAGCGGGCGATTGTTGCCGGCCTCGACAACGGTGCCTTTGATGACGCCGGTGCCAGCGGCTCTGACCTGGGCGGACGCCACGGTCGAAGCCACGGTGGCGGAAGTTATAAGGGCCGTGAGTGCAGCCACGATCCTCCTCGGACGCACGTGCTGAGCGGACAACGAGAGCCAATTCATAAAGAAAACCTCTAGTGGAGAAGGATGCACGCCTGTGCACGCGCGCAGTAAGCGGATGCTGCAGAACCCACGCGCTGACAAGTGGCGACAGAAGTTTTTCCCGGGTACCGCCAATGTCAAGCGGCCGGGCTGTGTTAGCCGCGTCCGGGGGGTAACCGCCGGATTGACACCATCGCTCACCGCGGGCTACGTTCGCTGCTCACCGAATGCCGAGCCTATTAATCACTTCGTGAGCCACTTCGTGAACCGATCCGCAAGCCGACTCTCACGCCGGTCACTGATTGGCACAACCGCCGCCGTTCTCAGTGTTGCGTGTGCTCCCTCCGCGCCAACACGCCCTGCTCCGCTTCCCGCGACGACCGTCCTCATCCCGACGCGACCGCCGGTCGCGGAGCTCTCACCGGCGCTTCCGGCACGTATCGACTCCATCATCAACGCGGCCATCGCTGACCACGCAGCTCCGGCAGTCTCGGTTGCGGTCGGCCGATATGGGCGGCTGGTCTATCTAAAGGGCTACGGCCGGCTCACGTACTCGGATACGGCGCCACCAGTGGACGAGAATACGCGCTTCGATATGGCGTCGCTGACCAAGGTGATCGCCACGACAACGACCGCGATGATGCTGGAGGACCAGGGAAAGCTGGACATCAGCCGCACCGTCGTGTCGTATCTCCCGGAGTTCAAAGCGCCGGAGAAGCAGGGGATCACGGTCAAGATGCTGCTTACCCACAGCGGCGGCCTGGAGGCGGGTGCCGGACTGTGGAAGGACACGCGCGGCCGGGCGGAGTACCTGCAGAAGATCAACGCTCGCCCGCTGGCATACGCTCCCGGCACCAAGACGATCTACAGTGATTGGGACTTCGTGCTGATGCAGCAGATCGTCGAACGCGTCAGTGGCGAAACGCTGGACGCGTTCACCACGGCGCACGTCTTCGCGCCGCTTGGAATGACGGAAACAGGGTTCAGGCCGGACACGTCCGAACGACGTCACATCGCACCAACAGAAGTTGATACGTTACGCGGCGGGCTGGTATGGGGAACGGTGCACGATGAGAACGCCGCGGCCATCGGCGGAGTAGCCGGTCACGCGGGGCTATTCTCCAGTGCACGTGATCTCGCGATCTTCGCGCAGATGCTATTGAACGGCGGGAGCTACGGCACCTTGCGGCTAATCCGGCCGGAGACGGTCGCGCGCTGGACCTCGATCCAGGGTCCCGGCTCCAGCAGGGCTCTGGGATGGGACACACCTACGGTGCATTCGAGTGCTGGACGCTTCTTCTCTCCGCGCAGCTACGGCCATACCGGCTTCACCGGGACATCGGTGTGGACCGATCCCGCACGCGGCCTGTGGGTAGTACTGCTTACCAATCGCGTGTATCCCCCGCGCAACAACGACAAACACATCGCGCTTCGGCGAGCGGTGGCGGACGCGGTTCAGCGTGCGATCACCGACGCTCCACTGATCGATTGGGAATCAACGCGCCGTTAGTCCGAAACCGAGATATAGATTTCGCCCCGCGGCCGGCTCGTAGTAGCGTGCGGCGGCGGCATTGATCACGACCGACGTGTTGTACAACTTGCCGAAGATGTTGCCGAGGCCGCCGAAAAGCAAAACATCGCCAAGTGTCACTTCACCTCGGATATTGGTCACGGCGTAACCCGCCGACCGCGCGGTGTTCGCGTCGTTCACGGGGGTGGCAGACTCAGCTCGCTCTTCTACGGCGACGAATCGGCTTGCCGGGTCGCCCAGTTGTAGCGACACTGTCCCCGCGTGTGGCGCTACTCCTGGAACTTGATTTCCGGCGTATGAGGTGCCGCCAAGCGCGTAGCTGATGAATCTAGCATCGGTGTAGCCGTATCCCGCGCGACCCACCAGCCAAGGCGTGAGCGCAACGCTCAAGTCCGCATCGACGCCCCGGTGTCTGGCGGCGCCAGCGTTGCGGTAGAATTGCCGCCCGGGCGCGGAGGCAAGCTCAAAAGGGATCAGCTCGCCGTCAATACGCATCTGATACAGCGCGGCACTGTACGTCACCGACGCAGCACGTCCCTTTACACCGCCCTCGCGCGAATGCACGTGCTCAGGCTCGAGTGCGGGATTGAAACCGCCCGCTCCGCTCGGCCTGTTTGCGAGTTCGGTAGTGGTGGGCGTTTGAAACCCCGTAGCGACGTTCGCGTACAGTGTCAGCACCGGCAACACGGCATAGCTCGCGCCGAACGACGGACTCGTCGCGGAAAGTAAGCGCTCGCCCGAATCGTCCGGGTTGGTGGAAGTGACGAGATGATCATCGACGCCAAACCGAAGGTGATCGTGGCGTACGCCCGCGAGAAAGGTTGCACGGCCGGCGAGCGCTGTAACCTGCACGAAGGGAGACGCGCTCGTGACGTGCTCGAACTGATTCAGCACCAGAGCGCCGCGCGCGCCGCGTGTGTTGATCCAGTTCTGCCGGTCGTCGCGCTGCAGGTCCGCGTCACCCCCGACGATCGCTGTCACCGACCCGGTACTGACCGCACGCGTCAGCGCGTAGGCGGCGCGCACCCCACCGGCCGAGCGATGCAGCGCGATAACGCGCGGCGGTATTGGATTCTCAAGTGAGCGCTGCAGTTCGTACCCCGAAAGTCGCAGCTCACCGGCTCCGGTTCTGATGCGTGTGCTCACACCGAGCTGCCCCTGCTTGCCGTTTTTCCCAGTGCGTTGCACAACGTTATTGGCGAACGCCTGGCGCCGGTCGATCCGGAGTAGCGAGTCTGACAGCGACCCCGGATTCTTCGCGTTGTACTGCACTGCGTTGGCCACAACTTTCAACGCAACGCGGTCCCAGTCGTATGTTCCAATCACATTCAAGTGTGCATTGCGCGCATCGCTGTACCTGCGGTATCCACCGTAGTCCAGGCGATCTCCGTTCACCGTATACGTGGCGCGTCCTTGAGTTCCACCTGCGCCGAACTGCACCCGTGAGAGCGCATCCGCTCCTCGCATCAGTCGCAGCGATGGCACAAACGGTGTGAGAGGCGCCGGACGTGACTGCAACATGACCACGCCGCCGGAGCCATTGCCGTAAAGCGACGACGCAGGCCCACGGATCACCTCGGCGCCCCCGAGTGAACCGAGGTCGACATTGTTGAGTTCAGTCTGTCCGTCGGCGAGCGTGGCGGGGATGTCGTCGACTATCACGCGCACACCGCGCACGCCGAACTGCGAGCGCGCACCCACTCCGCGAATGGAAATGCGCTCCCCCAGCGCGAAGTTGAGTCGGTTGTCTACCTGCACGCCGCCGAGGCCGGCGAGCACCTCATCCAGCGCGAAGCCGGGCCGTGCGACCGTTGCCTCGCGCTCCGATACGCCCGCCACGTCAACCGGAGCATGGGTCACGTCGAATGGCGTCCGCAGTACCGTAACGCGAACCGGAGCCAGAACGGGAGTGGTGGTGTCCCGCGGCACGGACCGCGGTGCAGGTTGCTGCGCCCGGAGCGCGATCGGACTGCCAACGACAATGGTCGCGAAAATAACTGTTCGCGGCAGGCTGGTGATTGGCGCACGGGTCAGTAACTGGGCAGCCGAGGCCGCGACTGTCGCGTAACGATTATGCATAGCGCCATATCTACCCATAAGTACTCGTATCGCCAAGCGATGTCTTCCCTTGTCTACGGCAAATCGCGGCCGTACGTTCTCGCGGGCTGACCGAGCACCCTGATCGAGCACACCAAATCCAGGAGTACCGATGCGCCACTTATTCCTGCTCGTACCATCCATCGTCACCGTCGCTGCGCTCGGTTGCAGCACCGCCGGAGTGACTCCGAACGGGGATACATCCAGCAACGCTAGTATGACTGGCCCAACCGCTCGGGGCGGTAAACTCCGGTACATCCCCGACGCGAACAGCCTCTCTTACGATCTACCCGTAGCGCCTTCGGTCCTCTGGCCAAAGCTCGGCGGCGCGTATTCCGCACTATCAATCCCGATCACTACCAGCGACACGGTAAACCACATCTTCGGCGCGATGCGTGCGTCGGTGTCGGCGCGCTTGGGCAAGCGGCCAATTTCGTACGCGCTGGACTGCGGACAGTCGGCATACGGGGCGCCTCTGGCCAATTCCTACCGCGTGAGTCTCACCGCGCTTACGCGTGTAACGCCCTCCGCCCAAGGGAGCAAGGTCACCACAACAGTCAGCGGCTTCGCGCAGGACCCGAACGTCTCCTCCTCCTCGGTCCAGTGTGCTTCGACCGGTGCGCTGGAAAGCGACATACAGCACGCACTTACGGCTCCGTGAGGGGACCGGTGGGCAAATCCGGTGATGCACCGGAACTTGCTGTTCTGGCGCGAAGAAGTCCGCTCCACAGACAATTCACGCCTGCCATGCCCAAGCCTCCCGACCAGAACAGACAGTCGCACGACGCGCCACACCAACGAGAGCACGGTTCCGACTCGCCGAGCCAGTCCGCGCGCGAAGCCCTCACGCGCCAAATTCCGCTGCTGGAGAGTATCTGCAGCGACGACTCCGCCCCGCGGACCGAACGTCTCAGGGCGATGGAGCTTCTCGCCGCGATAGCTGGCCTCCGCGTCAGTGCCGGAGCCCGGGAACAGCTTGCCGGCCCCGACACTCGCCCCGCGTACGGCCCGCGAGATCACGGCCCGCGAGACCACCGGCCCAAGCACGACCGCCCTGGCGAGCACAGGCACGACAAGAAAAAGGGACCGAGAAATCACGGCCCGTCCAAGGCGCTCAAAGCCGGTGACGGTGCCAGAGAACCGCGTAGGCTCGATACCGGGGCCAAAACCAAGCTGCCTTCCGGGCGCCCCGTCCGCCGACTCCCCTCTGGCGACTGATCAATATCGAGGAACCGATGCGGTACGTGGCGTGCAACGCTATGCCACGTGCCCGCAGCGTATGCGCTGCGTACCGTACCCGATCCAGCACCGGAGTTACTACAATGGCCACACAGACAACATGGAAGCCGCCGCACGAGGATGAGTCAGGTAAGCTGAGCAGCGCCGAGCGGGACAAGCTGCCAGAGAGCGCCTTTGCCTTTCCAAAGGAGCGGAAGGAGCCGATTACCGACGCATCACACGTAAAGAATGCGCTCGCTCGCTTCGATCAGGTCGAAGGGGTTTCCGATACCGAGCGTGACACCGCCTTTGCCAACATCAAGAAGGCCGCGGTACACTACGGCATTCAGGTCGAAGAGAACAGCTGGCACGATCTGGGCAAAAAGCCGCACACCAAGAACGGGGCTCACTGACAGCTGGCCCGCGTCGCCGCCGGGCGACAACAGGGTTATATTCGCCGCTCGCCCCGCGCGCTCCTCCGCGCGCTCGGCCCCTGGACACGTCCTTGTAAGCACTCGGCGCACGGAGATCAACACGCACGATGGAACTCACGGTTTACTGTCCGCTCGCAGGCATCCTTGCCGCGAGTCTACGGGACGCGCGCAATGAGCTGACTGCTCGGTGGCTGGAACGAATAGCCGCACGTGTCACGCTCGAGCCGAACCGGGTTTTTCCGACCGACGACCTGCTGGACCACGTTCCCCTGCTCATTGATGGGATCGCCTCTTATCTGGAAGATCCGGCCAGCATCATAGCGGCGGACATGCGCGTTATCGACAAGGCACGCGAGTTGGGCGCGTTGCGCCACGCGCAGGGCTTCAGCCAGTTCGAGATTCTCAAAGAGTTTGAAATCCTGGGTAGTATCCTTCTCACGTTCATCGGCCGCGTCGCCGAGCAGTCGGACATGCCGTGCGGACGGGCAGACCTTCTGAGCTGCGCGCAGCGAGTGTTCCACGCCGTTTCACTGATCCAGGAGGCGACAACGACGCAGTATCTTCAGCTCACAACCCAGCGCCTGGCCGAACGGGAAGAGCGACTCCGCGCGTTTAACCGCACCCTGACCCACGAGTTCCGGAACCGCATCGGAGCGTCTCTGGGCGCCGGCCAGATCCTCGGAATGAGCGGCATACCGGCGGAAAAGCGGGAGCAGCTCGCCGCTGTAGTCGTGCGCAACGCGCAGGGAATGCAGGTGGTGCTGGATAATCTCCTGGAGTTGTCGCGCGTAGGCTTAGACATGCGACAACAGCGTCATGTCCGACTTCCACAGGCCGCAGCCGAAGTCGCCCGTCAGTTGCGTGAGATGGCTGAGGTACACGCAATCGAGATCAACCTGTCACCGGAGCTTCCTGATCTCGAAGTGAACGCAGCCGCAGTGGAGCTTTGTCTCACGAATCTGATATCCAACGCGATCAAGTACAGCGATCGATCCAGGACAAATCGCTGGATAGAAGTCCGCGGACGGATCGAGGAGCGCAACGACGCCCGCGATCGCGCGGTTGTAGTCGAGGTCGTGGACAACGGCCTCGGCGTCCCCGTCCGCGAGCGTGAGCGGCTGTTCGAGCGCTTCTTCCGTGCCGACTCCGCGACCGGAAGCGGTATCGAAGGCACAGGGCTTGGCCTCAGCATCGTGCGCGAAACGATCGAGTCGCTTGGCGGAACTGCGTGGGCCGAATTTCCAGCAGGAGGATCCGTATTCGGCTTCACACTGCCTTGCAGGCGCGAGGACGAAGATACGCGGGACCATCCGACCTCCCTCTAGCCGACGCAATGCGCTTGCGCTCCACCAC
>JBPCNJ010000070.1:0-6263 GCA_051001375.1 Gemmatimonadaceae bacterium | reverse complement strand
GGCATGTCCCAGAGCGTTATCAATCCTTCCCTGCTCTTGAGCTTCTAATACAGGATCGTGGGGTTGAGCACGTACTCCTTGGTGTTCGCGTCCAACCGGCTGAGCCAATTATAGCCGCTCTGGGGTGACCCGGTAGTCGTAACACTGCGCGCTATTATCGCGCCAAAGATCGCGCGCATCGTTCCTGAAGCGATCGGGTCGCGGATGATTACCTTGCCGCGCCACTTGGGATCGAGCACATCGTCCCAATCCCGCGGTGCGCTGTCGCGCGCGATGACCGCTGTGTTGTATGCGATTACTTCCGGCGTTAGGAAGGTGCCATACCAGAGGTCTTGTGGATCATGCGCTTCGGCCGGAACATCAGCGCTCCACGTCGGCCGATACGGAGTCAGAAGATGATCCTTTGCCGCGCGCTCAAACGATTCGGCCGGAGCACCGAACCAGACGTCCGCCTGCGGATTCACGCTCTCCCCACGCACTCGGTCGAGCACTTCCTGCGACCCCATGTCTACCCATTGTACATCGATGGTGGGATAAGCCTTCTCGAAAGCCGCTTCGTAGTACTTGAGCAGATCCGGGCCGTGCGGCGAGTACACGGTGAGTACCGTCCGATTGTCTCGCGCGCAGGATTGCAGCACCAAGGCCGCGAGCACGCACCACAGTAAACTCGCCAGCATTCTCCCCGGCACTCTCGCGGGCCGGCGAAGCATCAACGCAACAGATTGGCGAATATGCGTGCGCCACCCGGCACCGCCGCCGGAATCTGGCGGAACAGAGCAAGAGTAACGTACGTGTACCGCCCCTTCCCAAACGGCGCGGTGAGTATGGCGGCACGGTTCGGCTCCTCGCCTGGATCGTGCATCGCGAGCACCGTCTGATAATGCGCATCGAAAGCGCTCGGCATGTACGTCGCTCGCTCCTGCAACCAACCCTCAAAATCGCGCCCGGTAATCTTGTTGGGCACGTTTAGCAGCGCACTCGCCGAATCCAGGATCGTGACCGGAACGTTTTCCTCGGTCACGCGCGCCGCGGGTCGCGCAAGTGCGATTGGATACGGCATCACACCGGGCTGCTGCATCTCGTATTGACCGTATTGTACCACCAGGTTGCCACCGCGCCGCGTCCAGTCCAGCAGGTAAGCGTTGTTGTCGATCAGATTCTGGTTCGCCTGATACGCGCGCGGCCCGACGATGATAGTGCTGAAGCGCGACAGATCCGCCACCGGCAGATCAGCCGGATCTATCAGCGTGACCGGCACTCCCAGATCACGCAATCCGTCAGCCACATTATCGCCGACTCCCTCCACATACCCGACAGTCACTCCAGCCGGGAGCCTGACGTCGAGTGCGTGAAGCGAAATGTCCGCCGCCCGATACATCCTCTGAGGGTCGATGTGCTCGTACTCGATCGGGACAAACCCGACGGTGTCGATCAGGGCTCCATCACGTGCGATCGCCCGCACGTGGTGTACGCCTGAGGTCAGCGTTCCCGTCGTCCTGAAGATGACAGTTCGCGTCGCACCGGGCCCCAGCACGACCGTGCGCTTAGACGAGTCCACCCGCATTGAGGCCGAAACCGCTAACGCTACCGAGACCGTGTGCGCCACGGGCCAGGAAGACCGCAACGTGACCTGGAAAGCGCGCTCCAACGGTGTGTTCGCCCGCGCCAACTCGACATCACGACTGAACGTCACCGACACGCCTGGCGCGGTGGCTAGCGGACGCTGCACCTCACCGCGAACCGGATCGGCGTACCGGTACAGGGGTGGCGTGCGTACCATGATCGGCGCGCGTCCCGCTATCGGCACCTGCACCGGAATCCAGCTCTCCTTAACACGCTCGTCGTCGGCAATTGAATCCGATGCAAAAGCGAAGAGATCACCCACGCGTGGGCGAGCGAGCCAGTAAGGTTGCGTGATGTGCTCGCCCTTCACCCACACAACGTGCGATGCCGCGCTGTCCAGCACACCGTGCCGGTACACATTCAGCTGCACCGCGGCGCTATCGCCCAACGCTACACGCTCGCGTGCCGCGACGGCTTCCGTCGCTACCTGCGCGTCCGCCAACGCGATGCGGTCGTTGTCCGCCGCCGTTACTCGCCGCGTCGTGTCGATCCCGTCAAACAGCGAATGCTCCGATTGCGCGGGCGTCGACGCATTGACGCGACTCGCCTCTCGGCGCAGATAGTCCATCGACGCGCCTCTGCGCGGTGCCGTTCCAAAGCCCTGCGACTTGTGTTGGCTCCGGCTTTCGGCCGCGATCTCCGCGTACGACTTTCCCAGAATGGAGTCGTACTCCCCCACGTTGATTGCGAGAGTTCCCTGTTCCGGCGAGAAACGTGCGCCGCGATAGAACTTGAGCGGCGTCCACGGCGCGCCGTACACCCGCGCTGGAAAGCGCACCGTGTCACCCGCCAGATCGTACGCTTCGCGCGCAAGAATGCCTGCGACCTGATGCTGACCATGTCCATCGCGCGGTGTGCCCGAGAACACCGAGACCATCACCTGCGGCCGAAATGCGCGTACCACCTTTATCACATCGCCGAGCAGCGAGTCGTGCGGCCAGTGCGCGAAACTTTCTGCCGCTGTTTTGGAGAACCCAAAGTCGTACGCACGTGTGAAGTACTGATGCGCCCCATCGATCCGGCGCGCGGCCAGCAGCTCTTCCGTACGAATAACGCCGAGCGCCTCGCCGAGCTCGTTGCCGATCAGATTCTGGCCGCCATCACCGCGCGTGAGCGACAGATACGCCGTCTCCGCACGGTGGCCGCGAGCGAGCCACGCGATGAGCTGCGTGTCCTCGTCGTCGGGGTGCGCGCCAATTACTAGAACGCGATTGGCAACGCCAGCGGCGGCCCTTGCTTCCGCCAATGCGACAATGCCGCGCTCCTGTGCTCCGAGGAAGCGCGGCATCGTGCCCAGCGCGAGCGCGGCTAGAGCTGCCGCCACAAGCGCCGCTACACGCCTTGCGCCCCTTATCGTGTTGCCGCCCGCGCGCGTCCACCCTGCGTCGGCTGCGGCAACGCAAACACTTCGCTCACGATTCGTTCCTGCTCTATTTTGTGCGCCTCAGCGTACCCCTCGGCAGTGCTCGCCCGCTCCGGCCGGCCAATGTAGCGAATGGAGATGGCGTTTCCCGTAGAGACACGCAGCCGCGGCCACACGTATGTCCACGCGCCCATGTTCTTCGGCTCTTCCTGCGCCCACACTACTTCCTCGATCGCCGGATACGAATCGACAATGTGCGCAACCTGATCGTGCGGCCACGGATACAGCTCTTCCACACGTACGAGCGCGACCTCTGGAACAGCGTCGCGGCTCCGCTTCTCCAGCAGGTCGTAGTAGATCTTGCCGGTGCAGAACGCAACTCGTTTCACACGCTCGCGCTGCGGAGCGGCGCTCGCGTCATCCAGTACCGGCTGGAAAGCGGACGACGTGAGATCCGACAGGCGAGAGGCTGCCTCGGGCAGACGCAGCAAGCTCTTGGGCTGCATCAGAATGAGTGGCCTACGCTCCGGCGAGTTTGCCTGACGCCGAATGACGTGGAAGTACTGCGCCGGCGTGGTGGGATACGCCACGCGCATGTTGCCTTCGGCGCACAGTTGTAGATACCGCTCCAGTCGCGCGCTCGAGTGCTCCGGGCCACCACCTTCGTAGCCGTGCGGCAGCAACATCGCCAGCGCGCACTCCTGGCCCCACTTCGCGCGGCCCGACGATATGAACTGATCGACGATTGGCTGCGCCACGTTGGCGAAGTCGCCGTACTGCGCTTCCCACATTACCAGCGTATCGGTGGCAACAACGCTGTAGCCGTACTCGAATCCCAGTACCGCTGTCTCTGACAATGGCGAGTTGAAGGCGTGGAACTCACCCTTTGCGCCCTCGACGTGATTCAGTGGCACGAAGAGTTGGCCGTTCTCCGAGTCGTGCAGCACAGCCTGACGGTGCGAGAAAGTTCCTCGCTCGACGTCCTGTCCAGTCATGCGTACGGACTTACCCTCACGTAGCAGCGAGCCCAATGCCAGCGCCTCCGCGTGCCCCCAATCTATGCCGCCCTTGTCGCCCATCGCGTCGCGGCGACGGCCGAGTGTACGCGCAACGCGACTGTTGGGCTTGAAGTCCGCGGGCCAGCTCAACAGCTCTTCGTTGATGCGGTTGAGAGCGTCCGACCCGACCGCCGTGTCAAGCGCGTTGCCTCCAGCATCTGCCGCAGTCGTCTGCCCGTCAGCGACTTCCGGTCTGGCGCCTTGCTGGATCTGCTCCAGCTTGGCCATGATCTCGCGCTCGACACCCTGTACTTCCGCCGCGCTCAGGACGCCTGCAGCCACGAGCCGCTCACCCCAAACCTCGCGCGGAGTTTTGTGCGCGCGAACCTTTTGATATAGCACCGGCTGCGTGAACGCTGGCTCGTCCGTCTCATTGTGACCGTGCCGCCTGTAGCTCACCAGATCGATCAGCGCGTCCTTACCGAACGTCGCGCGGTACGCCGCCGCGAACCGTACCGCCTGAACGCAGGCCTGGGCATCATCACCATTGACGTGCACGATGGGAATATCGAACCCCTTTGCCGGATCGCTAGCGTAGCGGGTCGAGCGTCCGTCGAGCGGATCGGTTGTAAAGCCGACCTGATTGTTCACGATGATGTGAACGGTGCCTCCCGTTCTGAACCCAGGCAGCAGCGCCAGATTAAGCGTCTCCGAAACTATCCCCTCGCCTGGGAACGCCGCGTCACCGTGCACACACACGGGAATCACCGCACTCTCATCTCGGCCGCCGTTGCCGTCGCGCTGCTTGGCACGAGCAACGCCTTCCAGCACCGGATTCACAAATTCCAGATGGCTGGGATTCGGAACTAGCGTCAGCGCGATCCGACGTCCACCGATCTCACGCGCACCATCGTAGCCGAGGTGATACTTCACGTCACCACTGCTGTCCACAGCGCCATTTTCAGGATGCCGCCCCTCGAACTCGTCAAAGATCTTGGAGTAGGGCATGCCCAGGATGTGAGCGAGGACGTTGATCCGCCCGCGGTGCGCCATTGCAAGCGCAACGTCGCGTGCTCCGCTCAGCGCCGCGAGAGCGATCAGCTCATCCAGCATGACGACGAGCGCGTCACTCCCTTCGATGGAAAAGCGCTTGTAGCCCTGGTACGCGCGCCCGAGAAAGCGCTCTAGCGCATCAACCTCTGTTAGCCGCCGCAGAATGGTTTTCTGTTCGTCCGCCGTGAGGGGCTGCTGGTAGCTGCCGCTCTCAACCACTTCGCGCAGCCACTGCCGCTCCGCCGCTGATCCCAGGTGCTCGAACTCAAAGCCGAGTGTGGAGCAGTAGAGCGAACGGAGACGGGCAACCGCATCAGCCGCGGTCGCGTCAGGAAGTCCGAGCGCAGAACCGGGAACCGAGGCGAGTTCGTTTTCGGTTACATGGTGAAACTCCGGACTCAGCTCCGCCGCTCCTGGTGGCGGGCTGCCGAGCGGATCGATAGCGACCGCCATGTGCCCATAAGCGCGGATCGCGTCCGTCAGCGACGCGGCACCGGCCGCGGCATGAAGCAAATCCTCGCTTGCTGCCTGTCCTTTCGCCTGTCCGCCGCCGAACTCTACCGCGAGCCTGAAGAACTGGCGCCACGATTCATCGACCGACGCCGGATCGCGCTTGTACGCGTCGTAAATCTCGGCGATGTAGCCGTCGTTGAACACGCTGGTGATGGCTTCGCTGCTCATACGTTGCAATTTAACCGCTCAAACACGTCTCTTCGACCGATGACGCGCGCGGTATGCCAACCGCACCTGGCAACCGCAGCCCGCCAGCGAGAGTCCTATCGGTTACCGGCTTCGTTGATGCCCGTCGCCGAGGCGGAGCGCGAAACCGTGCCCGGGGTGTACGTCGGGCGCGCTGCGGCCGCATAGAGCAGTTTGCGGGCGTCATCGCAAGTCAGCGTGGGCAAATACAGAAAGCCAGCAATTCCATTCGAGTCGAGCGGATTGACCTCGTCGGAGCGACGTGTAAGGCTGACGCCCACGACCGGGGTGTCGCGCAGCACTTCGTCACACTCCCACGCGTCCAGTGGCAGCGACGTCAGAAGCTCGTACTCACACACGACTACGTCAGGTCTTTGGCGACTCGCCGATGCAACCGCGCCCTGGAGTCCAACAGCCGCCACGGTGTCAACACCCACTTCAGAGAAGAATCGCGCAAAGTGCTCCGCGAGGAAGGGATGCCGTGCGACACAAATGGCGTGGAGATGGCTCAATTGAATTCTGGTCGA